>JADFQF010000094.1 GCA_022561955.1 Chloroflexota bacterium
CCTGATCACTACCGCGGAGCAGGCCGAGACGATTCTTGCAGAGGAGCAGGCCGACGTGGTCCTGCTTGCCAGAGAGCTGTTGCGTCATCCCTACTGGCCCCTGCACGCCAGGGCGACTCTGGACGGCGACGCATCGGATTGGCCGGACCAGTACGCCAGAGCGGCGGAGGTCCGGCGGCTCACCTGATACCGAGAACCTCAGCTATGTTGCAAGGGCTTATCAACGGCCTCATCTGTGGGTGCCTTAATTTCAAGCTCATATCCAAGCCGCCTGATATGTTGTATGAGCCGCATACGATTATGAGGGTCTGAAGCGAAGGCTTCCAACACTTTATCGAAATTCGAGATATCTATTTGCCTTCCAGTGTCTGTTACGGTCCTGCATAGTAATGACATCCCCTGGGAATGCTGAACCATAACAACGCTTTTTTTCCAACGCACGGGTACCTCTTTGCTATCAGGTATGATTTTAATATCTACTTTTCCGAACTTAATTGAAAACTGTCCATCCGCAACCTCAATATCCTCTGGTCGGACTATCGCATCATATATGACCCCAGGGGTGTTATCGGCGTCCTCGCCCAAAACGGCACGAACATATTCGTTCGATCCTATTTCATTCACCGCTGCTAATATCAGATAACCGTCTTGTTCTTCGAATATCGATCGAAAATACTTTTCAAATTCCCTTACGTGGTGCTCTTTGGTATCTCGTCGCGCAATTGGATTCGAAAAATGTGATGGTTCGTTCAATAGACGCGCCCAGCGCTTCAAAGATCTCGGGTATCTGGCAAATTTTCTGATTCTCGGGCCCCTCCGTCGGGCGACTTCGAAGAATTTCAGTCCAGTGCGAGGATCAATCTCATTGAGCGCTTTAAGTATTTGGCCAGCCGTCAGTAATCTATTATCTGATCTTATGAATTTCCTTCGAGGTACTTGACCATAAAATGCCAGAATGAACAGAACCTGCTCTAAGGTCTGTCTCCCCAGATTCCCAGCCGCTAAGAGAAACGCACCAGGAAACTTTTCCAAGGTGCGATTTTCTAAGTACCAATTAATCTGGTCTAGTGCGCGGACCGGGTGTTGAAGAATCGACATACCAATCAGGTAAATATTATCATTCAAACACCAACGGTAATCTCGCCGTCCTTATTGCAAAGTTGCTGCTACGGCGCTCCCCTACGACCCGTGGGCATCCGGCGCCTGGCCCGCGTTGACCTGGGCCATTATCTCGTCGACCTCGGCCTGGTTGAAGCCAAGGAAGGGGTCGGAGTCCGGCAATGCCGCAAGGGCCTTCAAAAACTCGTCGGTCCTGCCGTGGGCAGGCGGCAGGTGGCAGCTTAATATGGTCTGCGGATTCATCTCCCGGATTACGTTGAGCACCGACTCGAACTTCGAGTTGTCCACGAGGTGTATCCAGGGATGGTTCGCCGTGTTGAACATGCCGAAACCCTGGACCAGGGCGTCCTGCGGGACATCGTCGGCGTCCTCAACGGGTTCGGGCACGAATGCGCCAAAGCAGTCGGCGCTGATGTAGGCCTTCGACTTATCGTCGTATGCTCCCATGGTGGCCGGCGAATCAAAGACCGGGGGTCGAACCGCCGTAAGGGTGCGGTCGCCGACGTCCAGGGTCTCGCCCTGCTTCATCAGGTAGCACTGGTCCAAACGGATCGGCCAGGCCGTCTCCATACGAGCCATACCGATAATGTTGGTGACGATCTTGGCGTCTGGGGCCATCCGGAGTACGTCCTGAATGTTGCCCGTGTGATCGGCGTCGTCATGGGTAATCCATATCCACTTGAGCTCCTTCGGGTCGATCAGGGACTCAAGAGCCTTCAGCCACTCCTCTTTTTCGATGGCCATTCCGGCGTCGATCAGCACCGGCTCCCTGGACTTGATGAGATAGGAGTTTATTGGAATGTGCCCAAAACCAGGCAAAGGCACCGGCAAGCTGGAAGGCAGTATGAAGGTCTCCGGCGCAACTTCGAAAGGCCTTTTCATTTTGGGGACTCCTTATGTTCGTGGTTCGCTCGAATGTTTCGGGTTCCTTGGGTGAGTCGACGACCGGCGGTAGTTTAGCAGCCCTGCGATGACGGGTCAAAAACACCCCTGGATCATTTCCACACCATGCCCACACCGAATCGGCGTTTATGGACGATTTCAAGCTGCGGACCCAAACGCCTCGCACGCATTGACAGATCAGACCACCTGTTTCGAACAAGACCCATACAAAATCATGGGACTTTCGGGCAAAATTAGGTTTATCAGCGAGCGGCAGGGGTTTAGAAACCTATTATAGTCAGGCGGAACAGTCCTGGGCCGATGGAATTTCGGCCACTGGTTTTCGAGGCATTTGGAGGCAAGGTCCCGAGTTCAGGTCACACGGTCTAAACGAGGGATAGGAAGAGGCCCTGGAGGGTAGTCCGCTAAGCGTACTGGCAGACCGGGATTGGGCGGACGACACGGGGCCTGCAACAAGGGGTTCAGTCGATGTCGGATACATATCCCTTAGAACTGTCCCATCTGGAGAGTCTCTTTCTCTCGGATTCGCTTTCCATTTTCACCCAGGGCCCACCGGACGCGCCCATCAATCATCTGTCGCCATACCCGACCCTGCTGCTCAAGATCGGCGGAGCCGTCCTGGAGACAGAGCAGATGAAGTGCTCGGCGCGAGTGAGCATGGTCCTCGCGGAGCTCTGGATGATAAGGGAAGTTACCAAGTCCTCGGTTGTAGTCGGCAGCGAGCGCGTGGGTCTGAACCTTCTGCTCAAAGTCTACGAAGGCATCCGAGCGTTGAGTGCTGAGCCGGATATGCAGTCGCTCGTCAGCGTTTTTGGCGAAGTGCTGGAAGATGAGCCAGGCAAGAAGGAATTTGCGGCGCAGTTGCAGCGGATAAGAGAAGGCGCAGAGCTCGAATCCGGAGGTAGTAGTAATGAGGCAATTTCAGAGCAGTCCTCAGGCGGCGACGAACCCGGAGACTCCGACGAGGGCAGACCCGACCACGACACCGCGGCCGCGGCCTGAGCCCGTCCGGCGGTACCAGCCCGATCCCGACCACTGCCCTGGTCAGCGGGTGAGGACGGTGCGCCGCGTAAGGCGCGTGATCGAACCCTAGTCCGCCTCGGGCGTATCGAAACGATGCCTTACTACAACGTTACCCCACATACCCTTTACCAGTCCTGTATGTCCGGCGCCTGGGAGTGGACAGGCGGGGATGACCCCGTCATGCGGGCCCGGGCCTGGGTGGAAGCAGAGAACGTCTACGAGGTCTGGAAGCTCGTACAGAGGTGGTTCGAGCTCATCGACTCCGATGAGGCCGTCAACCACTATCCCGACCCCAACTGGGACGACTCCCTATATCCGGGAAAGGTCTCCTTGACGCAGGACGTTGCCGACACGTTCATCGAAGAGATGGACGCCGACTTCATGTTGGAAAAGAGCCGCTTTCAAGGCAGGCTCTCCCCAGAGTTTGCCCGGCTGCCGAGCCACGCCCGTCTAGCCTTCGCCCAGGACGCGTACGGGATAATGAAGACCAGCGCCGACATTAACGCTGAGGCCGATAAGCGGCTGGCCTCAGGTGAGACGCTTCCCCCCGCACAGAAGGTCGCCTAAAGCGCTTCAGACACGTCTCCTACATCCTACGACGCTCGCATCAGGCGTTGAAGATTTCCCTTGCGTCGGAAACCATATAACCAATGGGACTACTCGAAAAAAAGACCGAAATAAGCTCACGACCCGGACAAGACCTGACCGGCGTCGGCGTTCTAGTTGTCGATGACGTGCCGGCGCATCGTGAGCTTTATCGCGAAATCCTCATCAGTGTCGGCTATTCGAATATTCACATGGCCGGCACCGGCGCCGAGTGTCTCAGTATCCTACAAGCGAACGTAGACGAGATATTCGTTGTCCTCCTGGACAGGATACTTCCCGATGCGACCGCCGGGCAGATAGTGCGGCAACTGCTTAACGTTCACCATAGTCCTGTCGGAATCGTTATTAACACCGCCTACCCGTCTACCGAATCCAGGATCGAGTTTTCCGAAGTCGAGTCCGAATATATCTACGTTACGGCATATCTCGACAAGGCTCATTATGACATAGACCTGATCTCGGCCGAGGTACAGAACGCCGCGGAGCTAGTCTGCGAAAAGCGCGCCGTGCTCGCTGCGCCAAAGGTGAAGGTGGCCTACGAGTCCACCCGCGGCATCAAGCTAGAGCCCTCTCGCGTGGAATCACGGATACGGAGCGGTGTGTCCCGCCTCTCCGGTAAGATACCTGGCCTCGCTGCGTCCATCGGCCTTGGGGTTCTTCGCATTCTGTTATTGTCGTTGCTCGTGGGAGTGGCTCTGAAGCTCGAGGCCATCGCAGATATAACTACCTTCCTCGCAAAATTTATAGACTAGCTTCAGCAGGGATTCCACGTATTCCTGGAATCTCATAGAATCACGTTGCGCCGCTAATGGTATTGGGACCGGCACATCTTGACTGCTCCTCATCAGCCGACCGCATCGGCACCTGCGATCTTCTCTGGAATACACCCAGGGGCCGCAGTGCACGGCCTTATGTTTTGCTATAATTGCCCTTTAGACTCATCCCTGAAAAATCATCTTTTCGAGAAAAGGACAAGGAAATTGTGGTAGAAAGCGTCACGTCGGTGGACCTAGAAAAGCTCGTGTCCCTGTGCAAGCGGAGGGGATTCATATTTCAGAGCAGCGAGATTTACGGAGGGCTCTCCAGCACCTGGGACTACGGTCCCCTCGGCGCGGAGCTGAAGCGCAACATCAAGGACTCATGGTGGCGAAAGTTCGTCTGGGAGCGCGACGACGTTGTCGGCCTCGACTCCTCCATATTGATGCACCCGGACGTCTGGCGGGCCAGCGGGCACGTCGACAGCTTCACAGACCCCCTGGTCGAGTGCAAGGAGTGCCATCAGAGGTGGCGCGAGGACCAGCTGGAGGAGCACGCCTGCCCTGCTTGCGGGGGCGAGCTAACCGAGGCCCGCAACTTCAATCTCATGTTCAAGACCTTCATCGGCCCCGTGGAGGACGACGCGTCCGTGGCATTCTTGAGGCCGGAGACCGCGCAGGGCATCTTCGTTAACTTCGAAAACGTGCTGAACTCCACCCGAAAGAAGCTTCCCTTCGGCATAGCCCAGATCGGCAAGGCCTTTCGCAACGAGATCACGACGGGAAACTTTATCTTCAGGACCCGCGAATTCGAAATAATGGAGCTCGAGTTCTTCGTGGCGCCGGGGCAGGACGAAGAATGGCACGAGCGCTGGGTCGAGGACTGCCTGGGCTGGTACACGGGTCTTGGCGTCAGCAAGGAGAGGCTCCGCGTACGTGCCCACGACACGGCGGAGCTGGCCCACTACGCCAAGGCGACGCACGATATCGAATACAGCTTTCCCTGGGGCTGGGGCGAGATACAGGGTATTGCCAATCGGGCCGACTTCGACTTGAAGGCCCACGCGAAGGCCAGCGGAAGCTCTCTGGACTACTACGACGATCAGACCAAGGAGCGTTTCACGCCGTATGTCATCGAGCCCTCGGCGGGAGTCGACCGAGCGTTCATGACGTTCCTCGTGGACGCCTACACCGAGGAGGAGGCGCCCACGGCCTCGGGCAAAGTCGAGAGCCGAGTGCTGCTCAAACTGCATCCGGAGATTGCGCCGGTAAAGGTCGCGATATTGCCCCTCAGCAGAAACGAGAAGCTGGTCCCCCTGGCCCGCGAGGTCTACGACAGGGTGCGCGGCTCAGGCGCGGCGAAGGGCTACGTGCAGTACGACGACGCGCAGAGCATCGGCAGGCGGTACCGTAGGCAGGACGAGATCGGGACGCCCCTCTGCGTCACGGTCGACTTCGACTCGCTGGACGACAAGGCCGTGACGATCAGGGATAGGGACACGATGGAGCAGGTCCGCGTCGCCATAGACGATCTGCCGGGCGAGCTAGCCGCGCGGCTCAACGTGTGATCTGCCGCGATCGCAGAGTGCCCCAAATCCCTGGAGGCATCGGTGTCGTAGTCCTAGTGTAGGCCTATAAGACGATGTATATCGTAGACGAGCCTTTTAAATAACGCTGCGCCGTCATGCACGCCTGTTGGTCGGTCATTGTCTGTGTCAATGAACCGCATCGCCTTTTTCAGACATCGAAATTGGTATCGGACCAGATTCCCAACCGCAAGTGATGGAGGACCGAATTGTCAGGACTCTTGCCCTTACTCCGAGGAAGGCCGTTGTCGCATGTTGTAAGGCGAAATAAGGAGGCCTTGCTTGGCCTTTTCGCCGTCAGTGGTTTCGTTGCG
>JADFQF010000095.1 GCA_022561955.1 Chloroflexota bacterium
AAGATGTCCACTAACAGAATCGTGCAGGAGATCCAGGACCCCGGTGGGAACCTGCTGAAGCAGGCCATCACGAGCAACCAGTTCGAGGGCACTCTGGACAGCACCGAGGTCTCAGAAGAAGTTCGTGTTCAGTCGCCCTACAGGGACATAGCCAAGAAGCTGCTGGACTTCGATATTAATCTGGTGGGGGTCATACGCGACGGCGAGGTCCATGTCCGGCTCGACAACCTGGCGTTGACCCAAAAAGACGTGTTGGTCTACATCTGTTCTTCCCGCACGGACTGGCCTTCGCTCAGAGCCCTGCTGGACTCGTGATGCGAGCAGACCCGACGATGCGGCTCCTCGGAGCGATCACCTGCGACACCAGGGAGCGTCTCCGCAAAGCTCTTTCCCTGGCGATGCGAGACTTCGAATTCTATGCCAAAAGGCTTCGAGCATCTGGCGTGTCAACCGAGGACATTCGCAACGACGACCCCGTGGAGCTACTGCGCGGGCTGCCTCTCCTCGAAGCGGAAGAGCTCGACGAGCTAGCCGCCGAGAGCCTGAGCCGTGGAAGACGAATCATCGACATGGAGACGTCGTCGGGCACGACGGGCGTCCGAAAGCGACGGTTCATATCCCACGAAGACGACGCATCCGAGACCGAGTTCCTCGCGGAGCTGTTCGAGGTCTGCGGCGTGGACACCGGCAGCCGAGTCGCCTGCCTCGACACGGACCCGCTGACGCTCATGGCATCCTTCACGAAGGCGCTCCACCGCATCGGAGTCGAGGAGGCGTACATGTACTGCGTCGGCTCCGATTTCCGCGAGATGCTGGTAGACCTTCCCCGCCTCGACCCCAGCGTAATCATCACGGTCCCCTCGATCATCGAGAGAGGCTTCGAAGCGCTAAAATCGCAGTACGTAAGACGACGTGAAACCAGGCTAAAAAAAATAATCTTCGTGGGAGAGCCCCTCTCGGCCCACATGCGGCGCCTGCTGGAATCGGCCCTCGGCGTCGAGATATTCGGCTATTACGGCGCGTCGGAGACGTCGGCGCTGGGCATCGAGTGCGGCGCGCACGACGGCATCCACCTATTCACCGACCACAACCTGGCTGAGATCGCGACCGAAAGCCTCGATTCAGACGAGGGCGAGCTGGTCGTCACCACACTGCGGCAACAGGCGTATCCTCTGCTTCGCTACGCCCTCAGAGACAAGGTCGCGGTCATCCCCGGCGCGTGCCCATGCGGCCTGTCACACCCCAGGGTCGACGTTTTGGGCAGGGCAGACGACGGCATCTCAATCCTGGGCGCCAAGATAACCTATAATGCGATACACAGCGCGGTCTACAAGGGTGCGGAGCGCATGGGAGATATGCAGATCGTGTTGGCGCGGGAGGCCGGAGAGAGCTTGATGGTAGTCCTGCCGCAGTCGATGCGCCATCAAGAAGCAAGCGTGCGAAAAGCCCTAATGTACGCGCAGCCGGACCTGGACTTTCTTATCAGCAGCAAGCACCTCGACCTGTCGTTTTCATACGTCGAGGACGATAGCTTTGGCGACGAGCGAAAGACCAGAAGAGTAGTCGACCTCCGAGGACGTTTTGACCCAGCTAAAGTCTGACGCGGCCCGCGCATCGTACTATAATCTGCGGGATTTAGACGCGTCCCGCTTGGAGGACGTGTTGGAGGTGTATTCGCTACTGCAGGCCGCCATGGGCTGCGACAACGTCGAGGACCTTCACTCCTTCAGGCGCACGGTCTCGCCCTCGACAGACCGGCGAGTCACACCCAGAGTGGTCCTTGCCGTCAACGACAGTGGGATGATCGGAGTGGTGGTCGGCGCGACGCTCAAGGACCTGAACGCAGGGTTTATCGCCTATTCCGCGGTGAAAGAAGCCTGGAGACGTCGCGGAATCTACACTAGAATGAGAAGCAGCTTGATAGGGCAGTTCAAGGAAGATGACGGCGTCGAGTACGTCGTCTCGGAGCTGGATGAACAGGAGTGGCTGTTCTCAAAATACCTTCGCGACTGGAAAGCGATGCCTTTGTCGGGGAGTTATGAGCAGCCCCAGGCCCAGGGGCTACAGGCAAAGCCATTGAAGCTGGTCGCCCAGCCGGTCCGGAACGGTACGACGCCGGGCCCGTCGGAGACCGTGGCCCTGGTCCGAGAGATCTACAAGAGGATTTATGGCATAGAGGATATCGACGGTAACGAGTCCTTTCGTCGAATGCTCGCATCGCTGACAACCGAAGGCCCGCAGGCCAAGAATTCACATAATGACATCAATCGCAGATAGACTAGACGGCCTCTACCAGCGTACGCTGCCTCGCATGGCGCACAGGCTGCGCCGCGCCGCAGCGGGCACGGCACGCGGAATCGCCGACCCAGGCAGTCCCGGTATGGCCGCCTTCCTTGGCCGGGTGTCGGCCCACGACTTCGCCTCCTTCTCGGACCTGGAGCTGAGGGAACGGATAGCCCGACTGAAAGGCCTGTCCCCCACGGGTAGCGATTCGGGCCTGATGTCAGAGGTCTTCGCCATAGTGAACGAAGCGGTCGAAAGGCGTCTGGGAGCCTGGCGGCTCTTCGAGTCCGAGGAAGCCCCCGACGGCTTCGGAAAGTACCGAAAGCTAACCGACGCCGACCTTAATGCCACGGAACGAGCGTTGGTCAAAGGAATGGCCTGCGTCGCAAAGAGGGGCCGGGTGGACTGCTGGTCGGACATTCTTCTGGACGCCGATTTCTACCAGGCGGTGTCGGAAATAGATATCGAGGGCCTGTTGAGATTCGTGCCCACGGACGAGCAGCTCATCGCCGGACATCTCCTCTATCAAGGAAATGTCGTCGAGATGGACTCGGGCGAGGGCAAGACCGTGGCGGCCGCGTTTCCCGCCGCCCTGCACGCGATATGCGGAAGCGCCGTGCACATAATGACGTCCAACGACTACCTCGCCGTCCGGGACGCGGAGCTTCTCGCCCCGGTCTACGAGTCCCTGGGCCTCACGGTCGGATTCGTTGTGGGTTACATGAGCGAGGACGAGAGGCGACACGCCTACGGGCAAAGCATCGTCTACGGCACGCTGCGAGAGTTCGGCTTCGACTACCTCCGCGACAACCTGAGGCTGCCCAGCGATGAGAAGGTGCAGGGCCCGCTGGACGTGGTCATCGTGGATGAAGCCGACCACGCCCTGATCGACCAGGCGGGGACGCCGCTCATCATCTCCGGCGAGCCCGCCGGCAATACACGGGGTCTGAAAAAGGCGCTGACCGCCATCGAGTCCCTGGTCGCCCACCAGAGGGAGCAGGTCCGTGAGCTCGAAGCTGAGCTGCGTGACAAGGTCATCGACTCCAAAGATAGCCAACGCCTCGTCGCGAGGCTGTTGCTGGCCGACCCCGAGAACGAGCGCCTGGGAGAGATGTTCGCCGCTCTCCCAAAGGCTTACGGGCGCGCATTAACGTTGATTGACGACGAGGCTCACGAGCCGGACAGTCGGCTCACGGCGGGCCTCTTATATCTGGTCGACCCCAGGGCGGAATCGGTGAGCCTGACCCAAGAGGGTCACCATTACCTGGAAGACAGGCTGGGCCCGGTGTTCGACACGTCCCGCCCAGAGCGCGAGCTGGCCGCCGTCGAATCGCGGCGCGACATCGGTGCGAAGGAGCGGAGGAGGCTCATCGCCGGACTGAAGCGGCGGGTCGCCAGGCAGTACGGACGGATGAACCAGCTACACCAGATGCTGAAGGCCTTCGTGCTGGTGAAGCGAGACGTGGATTATATCGTCGACGACGGCAACGTCGTGCTCATAGACGAGCTAACGGGCAGGACTCTTCCCGACAATATCTACAACCGGGGACTGCACGCCGCCATACAGGCGAAGGAGAGGGTACCCATCGAGCCCGAACGCGAGACCTTGGCCCAGATTTCGGTCCGGGGTCTCGTGGAGCAGTACTCGATGGTCGCCGGAATGACTGGCACCGCCCTGGACGCAGGCGATGAATTCAAGAGCGACTACGGACTGACCGTCGCGCGGGTGCCGTCGACCCGCCCCCGCGTCAGGACGGACTTCGGGACCAGGGTCTACCAGACCAACGACGATAAGCTGGCCGCGATCGTGGACGAGATCAGGCACTGCCGTCGTGTGGGCCGCCCGGTACTGGCAGGCACGCTGACTATCGAGCAGTCCCGGCGCTTGAGAGATATGTTGATCGACGCCGGAATTCCCCACGATCTGCTGAACGCCGCCAATGACGCCGCAGAGGCGCGAATAGTCAGGAACGCCGGCACCTTCGGCGCGGTGACGTTGGCGACGAATATGGCGGGCAGAGGCACCGACATCGTATTGGAACCCGGCCTGAATGACCGGATAGTCGAGGCATACGTGGTCCTGGTGAAGGACCTCCTGAACGACGGACTCGGCCATGTTCGGCTGGACTGCTCATCGGATGCCGAATGCTCTCTTCTCGCCACCGCGTTTTCGCGGAGCGGCTACTTCGCCGCCTGTGGGGCGCGAGACGTGGGCATTGAAGGCACGACTCTGACCGTCTCCATGAATGCGGGCGAGATGCGCACGCCGGGGACCAGCGTGGAGTTCGGACTGGGCCTTCATGTCATCGGCACCGAGCTGAACCAGTCGTCGAGAATCGATAGGCAGCTTCTCGGGCGCAGCGGCAGGCAGGGAGCCCCAGGCACGACACGGTTCATAGTGTCGATGGAAGACCAGCTCCTCGCTTACCGCAGGGGCGAGGCGTCGTATCTCGGCGATGCGGCGAAGACCGATGCGGCCGGACGGACCTACTTCGAGGGCAGGGGCGTTCAGCGTCACGTCCTTAAAGTGCAATCAAGTTTGAGCCAAGACGAGGCCGCCGAGCGCGATATGTCGAACGAGTACTTGCGCATTCAGGAGGCGCAGACCTTCGTGTACTATGAGGCACGCCGGGCCGTGTTCGACGTTGAATCCTTTAAGGGCATATGCGAGGACCACGTTCGTAGTCTGGCTCACCGGCTCGTCGGGGAGCTTTTCCCGGACCTGGGCGTTGTAAACTACGAAAGGCAGTTTGGACGGCTCTCGGAGGAGCTCTGGACCGAGTTTGGTGTCGATTGCAATCACCTCGAAGGACTCAGCGCCGTTCACCTGGCCGATGCCGTAGGCGACCTGATGCTGGACGGCCTGAAGGAAGCCCGGGAGCACATTGGAGAAGACCGGCTCGACGCATTGGAGCGGCAGCTTTACTTACAGACGTCAGACGAGCATTGGAGAGGCCACATCGGCAACATGCAGGAGCTGATGCTGAGCGTGTCCTTCGCCTGGCAAGGGCGCAAGCATGCCGCGGCGGAATACGCGTTTCGCAGCTATGAAGCCTTTGAGTCCCTCAGGGAAGACGTTATAGAAGATTTTCTTCGCAGGCTGTTCCGATTCCCGGTCGACGACCTGGTCAGGCCCACGGAGCAGACGCGAACATTGGAAAACGAGGTCGCCGGGATACTGGCGTGATTAGCTCGAACAATTGGCAGCCGTTTCCAGGCGCAAGGGGGTAGCAATGAGTAGAAAGTTAAGAAAACGCAGCATGGCGGCGTTGGCGGGCACGATGATCGTGGGCGGTCCCGTGCTAGCGGCGTGCGCCCCCGGCGCAACCTACGAGGCATGGGCCGCTACGGACGGCGCCGCCGGCAGAATCAACCTGGACGCCGTTCAAGACGCCTTCAAGGAATCGAGCAGCGTCTCCGAGTTTGAGCGTCGCGTCAACGAGATTTACGAGGGCGATGGGATTGTCCTGATCCGCGCGGAGCAGGACGGCGAGCGGCTTACCCTCGAGGGATTCGAGGACCTGGACAAGAGCCAGGAGATCGAGGACGATAAGGACGATCTCCTGTTTTCCATCGTCAAGGAAAAAGATCAGAATCAAATGAGAGGCCACGGCGCCAACGGTTACTACAACAGGGGGTTCGGCGGTGGCGACTTCCTGTTCACATATCTGCTTCTCTCGTCATTCAGCAGAGGTCCGTATTTGTATCAGACGCCCCGCAGCAATGTTGGCACGTTGAGGAACCAGCGGACGAGCTATCGCGGCTCATCGTCATACCGTTCTCAAGTCTCGAAGAACACCGGTTATTTCAACGGGCAGAAGAGGTTCCGCGGTTCCAGCTACAGCAATGCCAGTCGCAACATCAGCTCGAACCGACGGACCTATCAGTCCGGGCAGAAGGCTAGCGGGGCCTTCAGGACCAGCCGCACGAGTGTGAGAAGAAGTACCTTTGGCTCCCGTTCCGGCGGCTTTAGAAGCTCAGCTCGCGGCAGCAGAGGCGGATTCGGTGG
>JADFQF010000096.1 GCA_022561955.1 Chloroflexota bacterium
CTCCAGGGCGACGCCGATGGCGTTCCCCGTCATGGTGCTGTCCATCAGGGTGACCCTGGCCGAGTCCCGGATATACACCCCCGCGAGCTTGTTCTGGGTGAAGCTGCTGGAGGTCACGGTGGCGACGCCCTGAAAGCCGACGAAGGACAGCCCGAAGTCGGCGTACGAGACCTGGGCGAAGGAGATGTCCACCAGGCCCCCTGCCTCTCCCGTGATCAGGAGGCCGCTCCAGTCCCCGGGGCGCTGTACCAGGTTGTCGCCGAACCGATTGGAGGTAAACACCACGGGCTGCTCCTCGGTACCCTCGACGATGAGCGCTCCGTTGACCTCCAGCCGTACCGGGCGGAACTGGCCCACCCCACCAACGCGGACTTCTGTCCCGGCCTCTATCCTGAGCGTGGCGCCCGGGTTCACGACCACGTCGGCTCCCAAGTCTCCCAATACGTAGGGGCTCTCCGCCGCCGTCCAGGTGGTGTCCCGAGTGATGACGAGCCTTTTCCCGGTGATGAAGGTCACCGACTCCAGGGTGGGCACGGGTGTCGGGGTCGGAGTGGGGGTGGGGGTGGGGGTGGGGGCCACAATGGCGACCGACTTCCCGTAGTCGGAGTAGTTGATGGTCGCGACAATGGTGGCCGCATCCGCTGATCCCGGCGGAGTGTCCGCCAGGGACATCGTGCCGTCGAGGGTGATCTGCCTGAACAGGTTGTCATCGACCCCGACCAGGAACTCGAACTGGAATTCAGCCGTCCCTCCGCCGAGTTCTTCTGGCAAGGGCGCATCCCTTGTGGCGCCCGTCAGGCGATAGACCCTGATCTCGCCCAGGGACTCCTCCCCCACCAGGACCAGGTCCTGGACCTGGGAGGGCTCTGCGAAGATGAAGTCTTCGGGCTGGTCGAAAAATGTGGCGGTGTCCGGGACGATCCCGCTATCCGGAGCCTCGGGACCGATGGGATACGTTATCTCGCCGATCCTGATGGTTTGGGATTCGAACGTTTCCCCCAGGACATCTATCGTACCAATCATGCGGACGCGGTCCGGGGCCTTGAAATCACCCGCTCCCGTAAACGTGAAGGTGAGGGGGTTGATCCCACCCTCCGTGAGTGTCATCTCCATGACTATCTCAAAATGATAGGAGTCCGCGGCCTTGTCGGCCGTGAAAGCGGCCTCCAGGACTGAAAGTGGGGACGGCAGGGCGGGGGTCGGCGTTGGAGATGGTCGCCGAACGGGGGCCGGCGTCGGGGTCGGCTCCTCCTCCCCCAGGAGCTGGCACGCCACGCCACCCAGGAGGGCCAGGGCCACTGAGATGGAGAAGAGGAGTCTGGGCATGAGCCTTCCGAGGGGTTTGCCCGACTATTCTACACCGAGTGCGTCTTACATAGGCCGTAGGCTGCGAATATGTGCTCCCAAGGATTCATCCTGATAGAGACGCAGGAGAGGAACCAGCCTGTTCCGATACAGGACGCCAGCCGTTACGCGGTCGAGCCAGGCTTCTTGCTCTCCGGCTGACATGCTGAAATAGGCCGTAAAGCCGATGGACTTGCTTCGCAGCCACCTGGAGATTTCCTGCCAGCTTGTATCCGGTTCACTCGCCGCCACCTGGAGGGCGAAGGAGACGGCCTCGGCGGTTAGGGCGAGCCGCTTGTTCCCGTCTAATAGGGTGCTGAAAAACTTCTTCGACCATCCCCCTGACCCCCTTCCTGGCCAGGAAGGGGGAAGAAATTATATCTGAGGGACACCCTCAGACTCCCGGCAAAGGGGCTTTGCCCCTCTGCACTCCCATTTTTTTGCTAGAGCTCGATGGCGTTCTCTATGACGTCGAGGCGAGAGACGGACCCGGACCGGTCAAGCTCCACGGCTACGAGATCGATTCGCCAGTCCTCGTATCGAACATCAGAGTTCTGCAAGTACTCCTCCGCCGCGGCTATCAGGTGCGAGCGCTTGGTCTCGGTTATGGACTCCTCGGGCGTTCCCATGCTCCTGCTTCTTCGAGTCCGCACCTCGACGAAGACCAGCTCCGCGTCCTTCTCGGCCACGAGGTCGATCTCGCCCCAGCGAGTGCGATAGTTGGCCTCTACGATCGTGAATCCCAGGGTCTCGAGGTGCCGGCGCGCGAGCTTCTCTCCGAGCCTTCCGGTCTGCTGCCTGTTCAAGACGCAGCGCCGCCGACCATGTGTCTCACAGGCGCGAAGGACCTTCGATGGATCGGGCAGGGGCCCAGAAGTTGGAGATTTCGCATGTGCTCGCGGGTGCCGTAGCCCTTGTGCCTGGCAAACCCGTAGCCGGGATGGGCCTCGTCTTCCAGGCACATTAGCCTGTCTCGTGCTACCTTGGCCACGATGGACGCCGCGGCTATCGAGAGGCACTTGGCGTCACCCTTAATGATCGCCTTCTGAGGAATGTCCACGTCGGGCAGAGGAAAGGCGTCCAGAAGCAGGTATTGGGGCAGCAGCGGCACTGAATCCAGGGCCCGACGCATGGCCAGCTGAGTAGCGCCGACGATGCCAAGCGTGTCCACCTCGCGGGGAGAGCAGACGCCGATTTCCAAGGCGGAGGCTTGCGTTTGCAACGCGGCGGCCGCCTCTTCGCGCTGCAGAGCTGTCAACTGCTTGCTGTCCCTGATAAGGTCGACCCACTCGCCCTGGGGGTCTGAGGGAAGAATGGCAAGCCCCGCGACTACCGGGCCGGCCAGCGGGCCGCGTCCGACCTCGTCCATGCCGGCAACGAGCGAGTAGCCCTTGTCAAATAAGATACGCTCTTCATCGTAGGTGGGCACCTGCGGTATGGAGCGTTTCCTCATTTTGTTCAATCCAAAAGATTCGACTTAAGAAAAGCGCGGAATCGTTTTTTTGCGGTCCTCACAAATATTACTTGTTCAGACCCCTTTGCAACCCTCGGAGATAGGCAACCTGCCCAACGTGCTGGGCCTCCTCGACGATGATGTGACTGAACATCTTGCCGATGCTGTAATCGGGCCGTTGCTCCGGACGAGGGCATCGCTCGAGTTCTTCGGGCGACAGGGTATCCAGGTACCTTAGTGTTTCTCGCCGGACGTCCGCGTAGTATTCCATGAGGAGGCCCTCGTCGTAGCCCTGGATGGCCGCCGCGTCCTCGGCGGTGAAGCCGAAGCCGTTTCCCCTGCCGGGCAGTCCCAGCTTCTCGGGCCAGCCTTCCCGGTTCCAGATGCGGTCGGTCGACTGCGCGAAACCCTGAACCCAGTCGTCTTCCACCCTCGCCATGTGCCACACGGTAAAGTCTATGTGGTGGGATTCCGGGCCGGGCTGGAAGCGCCGCTCCTCCGGTGTGAGTCCTTCCAGGGCCTTGTCGAGGTCCTCGGAGTACTCCTCCAGGCCCATCTTTATGATCCCCTTGAAGTCCATGTAATCTCCTCAGGCCACGACGCGTTCAAGATTCGGCGCCTGTACCTCGATGATGCCGCCGCCGATTACGCGGTCGCCGTCGTAGAACACGACCGCCTGTCCCGGCGTGATCGCGCGCTGCGGCTCGTGGAATTGGATCTCGGCCCAGTCGCCGTGAGGCGTAAGGGTGGCCGGGGAGTCCTGCGCCTTGTACCTGATCTTCGCCCTAATCTCGATTGGAGAGCTCGGCGTCTCCCTGGACGTAAATGTCACTCTGGTCGCCCATAAATTGGTCTGCATCAGCTCGTCGCTGCCGCCCAAGACCACCTCGTTGGTCTGCGAATCTATTCTGACGACATAGAGCGGGTCGCCGGTGTTCCCCGTCAGCCCAAGCTTGCGCCTCTGTCCTACCGTGAAGAACTGAATGCCTGGGTGACCGCCTAGCACGTTGCCGTCCGCATCCACGTAATTGCCCGGCTTTGGCTTGGAGCGCTCGCCGACGAACTTCCGATAGTCGTCGTCGGGTATGAAGCATATCTCCTGACTGTCGGGCTTCGTCGCGACGGGGAGTCCGGCCCTGGCCGCCATTTCTCGGATCTCGCTCTTCTCGTACTCGCCCACGGGAAGCAGCAGCCGTTCGAGCTCGGGCTGATGCAGCGTGAACAGCACATAGGACTGGTCCTTGGACGCATCCAGACCCTTGAGAAGCGTGAACTCGTCGTTGTCGTCGCGTCGTATGCGAGCGTAGTGGCCGGTCGCTATGAAGTCTGCGTCGAGAAACATCGCGCGGCGCAGCAGGAAGTCGAACTTGATCTTATCGTTGCATGCCAGGCAGGGATGAGGCGTGCGGCCACGCTGGTACTCCTCCACGAAGTAGTCGACGACGTGCTTCTGAAACTCGCGCTCGAAGTTCATTACGTAGTGGGGCGCGCCTATGACATCGCATACGCGACGGGCGTCATCAACGTCCTCGACGGAGCAGCACCGCTTGGACAGTCGGGGCAGGTCGTCCCGCTCCACCGTCCACAGACGCATGGTCACGCCGACGACATCGTATCCTTGCTCCTTAAGCAGGTATGCGGCCACGGAGGAGTCCACGCCTCCGCTCATTGCCACGACGACCTTTCCCTTGCTCATGCGAAAAGCCTAGCACAGCCTCCGGCGCCCTTCAATGATTTCCGCCGGGATTTCTCCGTCCTTCCATAGACGGCGCTTGTTCCGGCGAACCCGCGTGGAAGGCTTGCAAGAAGACTATTTGACCGCCCATGCCGCCGCTCCTATAATATCTCTATGACTGAACAGACGGCGCTCCAGACCACCGAATACGCCCAGCTTGCGGTTGACGTCGCCGAGGAGAAGCAGGC
Organism: Chloroflexota bacterium; assembly: GCA_022561955.1. The sequence continues at coordinate 4,721 of JADFQF010000096.1, forward strand.
GTCGGACATCGTCTTGCTCGATATCAGGGAGGTCAGCGATTTCGCGGACTACTTCGTGATTCTGACCGCCGAGTCCAATCGGCAGATGGCCATGCTTAGCGAGGAGATCGAGCACGCGCTGGAGCGAAGCGGCTACGCCCGACACCACCGGGAGGGCACGCCGCAGGGCGGCTGGATGCTCCTCGATTTCGGAGATGTCGTCGTCCACATATTCGGGCCCGAGGAGAGGGAGTTCTACTCCATCGAAAGGGCCTGGTCGGAGGGTGTGGAGGTAGTCAGGATTCAATGATCCAGCTATCGACATCCCTGGTGTAGTCGATTACCTCGTCTGGGGAGAAGAAGAGTCCTATCTCGCGCTTCGCAGACTCCGCCGAGTCCGAGCCGTGGATGAGGTTGGCCCCGATCGTGAGAGCCAGGTCGCCGCGTATGGTCCCGGGGGCCGCGTCCGACGGGCTCGTGACGCCCATCGTGTTTCGTACGACGTCTACCGCGTTCTCGCCTTCGATCACCATCGCGACTATTGGGCTGGACGTGATGAACTTCACCAGGCCAGCGAAAAACGGCTTGCCCACATGGTCCGCGTAGTGGCGGTGTGCCAGCTCCTCGGTAACGAGCAGCATTTTCATGGCCGCAAGCTTGAGTCCCCGCCGCTCCAGGCGGTTGATGATCTCACCGGCGAGGCCTCGCTGAACGGCGTCCGGCTTCAGTAGCACCAGGGTCCTATCCATTTCTTTCAGCTCCTAATATTTTCAGTAAATCTTGATGCTCTCCGGCGAAGTGAGCGCCGCCGTCCCCACTAAGAGCCTCTCGCCCTGCTCCAGGTGCGATTGGCCATGTCGACCTGGGAGCTTCGAAGGTACAGCGGCTCCAGCGTTATTGGGTCGTCGCGTTCGCCCGACTGTAGCCTGGAGTACCCGATGTGGGCGATGGTCCCGGCCCTGCGGGTAGGGGGCTGCATTTCCGATATGAACGCGTGCTCTCCATGCCTCTCGCGAACGGAGTCCGCCATCGCCGTCGCCTCTTCACCGCACAGAAGCGTGTTGCCGTCGATCTTGGCAAGGAACTCCTCGCTCGTAAGGACCTCGTATTGGGGCCGCTCCAGGCTGGGCGCCGCGTCGAACCAGCCTACATACAGGCGGTCGCGCCCCGCGCTGATAACCGCGCATACCCTGCGGCCTACGTTCAAATACGGCTGGGCCTCGGCGTCCAGGGTGCCCACCGACACCAGGGGTATCCCCAACGAGACCACCATGGTCTTCGCGGTGCTTATGCCGACTCGCAACGCGCTGAATCCCCCGGGGCCTCTCGCCACGAACATCGAGCTCAAGTCCGAGGTCTTCGTCCTACCACGGCGAAGGACCTCGCGAATGGCGGGCACGAGCTCCACCGAGTGGTTCCGCTCGGACCGCCACGTAATCTCCACCAGCGCAACCCCCTCTCTCGAGAGGGCCACCGAGGCGTACCTTGTGGATGTGTCGATGGACAGCTCCATCTACGCCTCTTGCCGGCCAAAGAACGCCGGCCTTATAG
>JADFQF010000097.1 GCA_022561955.1 Chloroflexota bacterium
GAGCGGTGCGATTGTAAAAACGATATATCGCAATTAAATATGCGGCAACGGCGGCGAGGACCACGGAAATAGCTAACGCCCCTATTTTCCATGGAATGCCCCAAGAATCGTTTTCTGACACCATGGACAGGGTTGTCGCAAAAAAAAGGCTGACCAGGATGGCAAATGCTGTCCAGAAGACCCCTATCCGAAATATCTTCAACGCGTTGTCGATTCAATTTGAATTAGATTTGCCTATGATTCAGCTTAATCTAACACAATCTTAAAATCAGCGTCATTCCCTCTACGCGACATACAGCGTCTCCGCCTCCTCCAGCACCTCTTCCCTGAAGTAGGGGCTGATGGACAGTGGCGTTTTCATGTCCGCCTTATGGCCACCGATGAGCTCCGAGAGCTCGATCTCCATTCCGGCGAGCGTAATGAGGCCCGGAATGTGCTCCGGGTTGAACTCGACCAGCACGTCGATGTCGCTGTCGGGCGTGAAGTCGTCTCGGAGGACGGACCCGAACAGTGCCAGACGGTCGATGTGGTGCTTACGGCAGAAGCTCTCGATCTGCTCGGGACCGAGCGAAAATCTTTCCAGGATGACTTCCTTCGACACGGAATTTTGAGTGGACATGGCCTATTCGAGGCTTTCTCTGAGCCGCGCGATGGCCTCGGCTACGCTGGTCGTGTCGTTGTAGACTGCCGAGCCCGCCACGAGGATGTTTGCGCCGGCGTCCGCCGCCTGCTTTGCCGTGCCTAGATTTATGCCGCCGTCGACCTCGAGATCTATCTTCACGTTCGAGTCATGGAGGACGCCGCGCATGCGCTCGATCTTTTTTAGCATGCTGCTGATAAAACTCTGCCCGCCAAATCCGGGATTGACCGTCATGACAAGGACCTGGTCCAGGTCCGGAAGAATGTCTTCTATTGCCGATATAGGGGTCCCCGGATTGATGGCGACGCCGGCCTTTTTGCCAAGCTCTTTGATCTGGTGGATGGTGCGATGCAGGTGCGTGCATGCCTCGGCGTGGACCGTGATTACGTCAGCGCCGGCCGACGCAAAATCGGCGACGAACCGTCCGGGCTCGGAGATCATGAGATGCAGGTCGAAGGGAATGTCCGTCCACGGCCGCAGGGCGTCTACCATCTGCGGGCCCAGCGTGATGGCGGGCACGAACTGGCCGTCCATGACGTCGATGTGGACCATGTCGGCGCCGCCCTTCGCAGCCTCCGCGACCTGCTCGCCAAGGTTGCTAAAGTCGGCGGAGAGTATCGAGGGTGCGATCTTGATTCCAGAGCTATTGGCCATTTTCGGACTCCAGTGCGGCCCTGGCGGCGGCCAGCGCTCGCTTGACCTGCGAGAACGACGTCCCGCCCGGCACGTCCCGCGCGGCTATCGACGAGTCGACGCTGATTTCGAGAACGTCCGACTCAAATAGCTCCGAGAATTTCTTGTATCTGTCCAGGGCGATTTCGTGAAAGCTCATTCCCTGTTCAGCGGCATAATCGGACAGGCGGCCCACGACGCCGTGGGCCTCCCTGAAGGGCATGCCCTTGGCCGCCAGATAGTCGGCGATGTCCGTCGCGAGGACGTAGCTCCCCTGCGCGGCCTCGCGCATGCGGTCTGCATTCAGCCTCATCCCCGAAACCATGCCGCTAAACGCGTTTAACGTATCCAGGAGGGTGTCGTGCGTATCGAAGAACCCCTCCTTGTCCTCTTGCATGTCTCGATTGTAGGTGAGGGGCAACCCCTTGAGCGTCGTCAGCAGGCCCATCAGATGACCGTACACCCTGCCCGTCTTCCCCCTGGCGATCTCGGCGAAGTCCGGGTTGCGCTTCTGAGGCATGATGCTGCTGCCGGTCGTGTACTCCTCGCTTAGCCTGATGAAGCCGAACTCGTCCGACGACCAGTACACGAGCTCCTCGCCCATTCTCGACAGGTGCATTATGCAGATGGCCGAGGCGGACTGGTAGTCCAGCAGAAAGTCCCTATCGGAAACGGCGTCCATGCTGTTGGCAGAGATTCGGCTGAATCCCAGCTCCCTGGCGACGAACTCCCTGTCCAGGGGGTACGGCAGCCCAGCGAGAGCGCCGCTGCCCAGGGGCATGACGTCTGCCCTGTCGTACGCCTGCCGGAAGCGCTCGATGTCTCGGCCGAACATCTCGAAATAGGCCAGCATGTGGTGCGCGAAGAGCACGGGCTGCGCCCTCTGCACGTGCGTGTAGCCGGGCATGACCACGTCGGCGTTGGCGCCTGCCTTCTCGACGAGAGACCTGCGCAGGCCGTGGAGCGCGGAGACGATCTCGGTGACCGCGTCCTTCGTGAACATGCGGATGTCCAGCGCGACCTGGTCGTTGCGAGAGCGCGCCGTGTGAAGCTTCCCCGCGACGTCGCCTATCTTTTCGTACAGGCGACTCTCGATGTTCATGTGGATGTCCTCGAGCTCGGGCCGCCACTGGAACTTTTCTTCCTCTATCTCGGTCCTGATTTCAGCCAGACCGTCGATTATCGCGCTGGCATCTTTTTCAGCGACGATGCCCTGCTTGGCAAGCATTCCGGCGTGCGCAATCGAGCCGGCGATGTCCTGTCGGTAAAGGCGCCGGTCGTAGTGCAGCGAGACCGTATAGTTGGACGAGACCTCTCTCACGCCTGCTTGGCCCCTCTCTTGGGCACGAGGAAACGCCTGCGCAACGTCAGCACGCGCTCCTCCCGCTGGTTGAACCCGCGGACCTCCGCGTAGACTATGCCCCGGTCGGGCTTGGACCTGGACTCTCGGGTTTCCAGGATTTCACTCTCCGCATATATCGTATCGCCCTGAAAAACGGGGGCGTCGTGGGTTACCTTCTCATACTCGAGGTTGGCAAATGCCTTGCCGGATGTGTCGCGCACGCTGAGGCCAACGACGAGGCTGAACACGAGAGTCCCGTTTACGAGTATCTTGCCGTGTTGGTGGCTCTTCATATAGTGCTCGTCGATGTGCAGCGGCTGCGGGTTCATGGTCAAGAGCGAAAACAGGTGGTTGTCCATCTCGGTTATGGTCTTGCCGGGCCAGTGTTTGTAGATGTCGCCCGGTTTGAAGTCCTCAAGGTATCCGCCGAAGTTTTCCCGTCCGTCGTGAATCATAGGCATTTCCTCATCTTGGGCAAATAAATTCAGATGCTAATCACAGGGAGGATGCGAGCTCTTTGAGGGCGCGAGTAATGGCAGATTTTCTCTGAGATTTCAATTTCTGGACATTGAATTCTTCGATGTCAGCCCGCGTAACAACAACTTTTTTGCCTGAATCCTCCCGCTCCAGAACCACTTCGTCGTTGTGTATTTCCTTTACCCAGTTCTTCTTCCCCTGCACTACCGTCTTAACTGGGACGCCCGCTTCTTTCCTCCATTCCAGTTCCCTCTTAAGGTTGAACCATGTGGATTCACTTAGCATCGCCGAGCCTGCTTCCGAAGTCGATTTCGAGGAACTGGATTCAATAGCCTCCACCGGCAACAAGTATTGCAGATCGAGGCGCTCTGACGCGTCCAAAACTTCAATTCCTATTAACCTATCTTGGTCATCCAAGTTTAGTGCGATGTCCTGATCTACATTTACAGTGGTAATTTGATGCTTGCCGGGTATAAGCTTGATATAGACTGCGTCCACCTGACGATCATAGGTTATGTACAAATTTACACCTCCCATTTACCGTAATACACATACACTGTGACCATTGAGATTTTCTCCGGTTGGACCAGGTAAATGATCCTTACAAGCTTGTGAGGGTAGAATTGCCCCCTCCACGTATATCCCTCGGTAAAGACCATCCGCCTGCCCAAACGTGGCGCCTTGGCCTCGGCCATTTCCCCGTAATGCAATACCTGCCGGACTTCATCCTCTGTGGCACCTCGCTCATGCATCTGCTCCCTAGCATGAAAGGGGAATTCAACAATCAAATCCATTCTAGATCTGGTACTTTTGCAGCAGCCGTCGGGCTATGACCAGCTTCTGTATCTCGTTGGTGCCCTCGCCGATTATCATGAGGGGCGCGTCCCTGTAATAGCGCTCGACGGGGTAGTCCTTTATGTAGCCGTACCCGCCGTGAATTCGCATGGCATCCATCGTGACCTCGCCGCACATCTCGCTGGCGAACAGCTTGGCCATGCCGGCCTCGAGGTCGACGCGCTCCCCCTCGTCCTTCTTCCGCGCCGCCTCGTAGGTCAATAGCCGTGCTGCTTCTATCTTCGTGGCCATGTCCGCGAGCTTCAGCTGTATCGCCTGGTGTTGCGCGATAGGCTTGCCAAATGTCTCGCGGGTCTGGGCGTATTTGATGGCCGCCTCGAACGCCGCAGTCGCCACACCCACGGCGCGAGCGGCAACGTTTATGCGCCCGCCCTCCAGGCCGCTCATGACCTGCTGAAAGCCCCGGCCCTCGACGTCGCCGATGAGGTTCTCCGTTGGCACCCGCACGTCCTCGAAGACGAGCTCCGTGGTGTCGATGCCGCGATACCCCAGCTTGTCCAGCTTTTGTGCCACGGTGAAGCCCACCGCCGGTTTCTCGACGATGAAGCAGCTAATGCCTTTGTGGGGCGGGTCGGCGTCTCTATCCGTTTTGGCCAGGACGGCGAAGGCGTTGCCGTGCTCGCCGTTGGATATGAACATCTTGCTGCCGTTGATGACGTACTCTTCGCCGTCCTTCACCGCGCGGGTCTGGATACTCTGTATGTCGCTTCCTCCGCTTGCCTCCGTCAACGCCAGCCCGGCGCGGAGCTCGCCGGACGCCAGCCTGGATAGGAAGCGCCCCTTCTGCTCCTCGGTGCCGAAGGTGGAGATCATGTAGGCCAGGATGTGGTGGGTGCCAATGGGGCCCGTCAGGCTCATCCAGCCCTTGCTCAGCTCCTCGAAGATGGTAGCGAAGGTCGTGTAGTCGAGACCCAGACCGCCGTACTCTTCGGGGATAGTTATGCCGAAGAGGCCCATCTCCGCCATCTTGTCGATCAGCGCTTGCGGATACGTGTCCTCATCGTCGTACTGCCGCACGACGGGCTCGACATCGCGTCGAACAAACTCACGCACGAGGCTTACGATCTGGCTGCGGGCTTCCTCTGAAGTTTTTTCGATCATGTCAATGCTTTCTTCTCGAACTGATTATTTGGCGGGCTGATGGGTGATTCGAATTTCTTAGCCAGGGAGGGCTGTTATGGCAGGGTATGTTTTGACGGAATTCAAATGGTCTGTGGTCCAACCCTTGTCGCCGGACAAGCGACGCGGCTCATCACGCGCATCAGTCGGCTCAGTTTGCCGATATTTATCTATAAAGTGATTTCCGGATTGCGCCGCGATGCGCCCACCCCTAAATGTGATAGCGCATCAGTGATGCGCGGGACATGGATGGAGGGCGTTATGGGCAAACCGGACAGCGATAAATCACCAGCACCGTTGAGCGGCAAGCATAAAGCGCCATCCGGGAAAACGGTTTCGGCGAAGAAAACCGCGGAAAAAGAAATCGGCGGCCCGAAGGGCCTCGAACCCACCCGCTATGGCGACTGGGAGCGGAAAGGTATCACCAGCGATTTTTGAGTTTTAGCAGCAGATAAAGGAAAGTTTTCATGGAATTCACACCCCTGGTCACATTGCTGGCCGTGTTTTTGACCCTCTTCCTGTCGATGAAGGTTGGCGGGATGCGCAAGGACGTGCCGGCGCCTGCGACCACCGGCAACGAGGCCTTTGAGCGCGCCAATCGCGTGCATCTCAACACGGTCGAGCAGTTGGTGCTGTTCCTGCCCAGCCTGTGGCTGGCCCTGCCGGCTTTGGGCGACCATTATACGGCGGGTCTGGGTGCTGCCTGGCTGGTCGGGCGCATTCTCTATGCCCGGGGCTATATGGAAGAGCCGGCAAAACGCCGCAACGGCATGGCGCTGACCGTTCTCGCCACCCTCGCCCTGTGGATAGCCGCCCTCGCCGGTGTTTTCGGCTTCGCGCTCTAGAAGGCCAGCCGCCTACCGGTTCAGCCTGTTTTCGATCAGCTCGGCCACCACGCCGGGGTCGGCCAGCGTTGAGGTATCGCCCAGGTCCGCGTAATCATTGGCGGCGATCTGGCGGAGTATCCGGCGCATGATCTTGCCCGAGCGGGTCTTGGGCAGGGCCGGCGCGAACTGTATAAAGTCGGGCGTGGCGATGGGGCCAATTTCCTTGCGCACCTGTTTTACCAGCTCGGCGCGGGTCTCGTCCGAGGGCGTATGGGTCACGTCC
>JADFQF010000098.1 GCA_022561955.1 Chloroflexota bacterium
TCGAAATCGAGACCGAGGACAGCTCCGGAAGGCTGTCCTTCAACGAGAGGTGGACGTTCTCTACCGGCAGCAAGATCTGGTCTAGCCCGATCGTGGCGGATAACGTAGTCTACTTTGGCTCGCAGGACCAGAACGTTTATGCCGTCGATGTCGGGAACGGCACCGAAATATGGTCGTTCACCACCGGCGCCGCTGTTGTGGCGTCGCCGCTAGTCGAAGACGGCAGAGTCTACGTGGGCTCCTTCGACAACGTGTTTTACGCATTGGACGCGGCGACGGGGGAAGAGGTCTGGCGTTTTGAGGGAGCGGAAAACTGGTACTGGAGTCAGGCTCTGATTTTCGAAAACCAACTCTTCGTTGCCTCGCTGGATGGAAACCTGTACGCTTTAGATAAGATCACGGGTGATCTATTATGGGTTCTGGAGACGGACGGGCCTATAGTGGGCTCGCCGGCCGTAATTTTTGATATGCTCGCGGTACCGTCCGACGACGGTAGGATTCGATTGGTGAAGCTGGCGGACGGTATCGAAGTCGGCGCATGCAATATTGGCGAGGACGTGCGGACATCACTGGTCGAGCACGATGGTTTCATATACTTTGGCGCCAAGGACAGCTCTCTGCGGGCGCTGAGGATCAAGTCCAGCGGCAACCCCGATGAAGAGTGGGTACACTACACCGACAGAGAAGATGAGGATCCGGTAGCCAGGGACGAGCCTAAGAAGTGCTAGAGCGGGATACCTTCAACCCTCGTCTTCTCGCCGTAATTTGGTAACATTATCGGCCTGTCTTGAATGAAGACGCGGGCCACAGACGTGACGTTTAGGGCGTAGATTTTGCAGATAATAGGGATAATAAGCGACATCTGGAACATGATCATCGTTCAACCGATGATCAACAGCGTAATACTACTTTATAGCTACCTGTTCCTCAATTTTGGCCTGGCAATAATCGCGTTCACCATTCTGGTGAGGATCTTGCTGATTCCGCTCACGATCAAGCAGAGCCGCTCGATGAAGATGATGTCTTCGCTGCAGCCCAAGCTGAAAGAGCTTCAAGGGCGCCTTAAAAATGACCGCCAAAAGCTCTCTCAAGAAACGCTGAAGATCTACCGCGATAACGGCGTCAACCCTATAGGCTGCCTTGGCCCGCTCTTCATCCAGTTTCCCATCTGGATAGGGCTGTTTTGGGCGATCAACAGGACGGTCCCTGCGCGGCCCGAGAACCTGGTGGAGCTCTCAAAGTTCCTCTATCCCTGGCTTCCTCGCGTGAGCGAAGTAATTCCCCTCAACAGCTCGTTTCTGTGGATAAAGGACCTGGCGCTACCGGACCCGGGCCCGTTGGGTGTGCCGCTCCTGCCGATTCTAGTCGGCGTGTCCATGTTCTTGATGCAGAAGATGACGGTCATGCCGTCCGTGGACCCGAGGCAGGCCTCGACCAACCGGATGATGCTGTGGATGATGCCTATATTGTTCGGCTTTTTCACGCTTCAGTTTTCCAGCGGCCTGGCCATTTACTGGGTGGTCTCCAATATCGTTGGTATGATCATTCAGGGGTTCGTCACTGGCTGGAGCCCCATTACAGATATGTTAAAGTTCGGAAGCTCAGGTACGGAATCCGAGGCCGCATCGAAAGAGCAGCCCGCTCCCGCCTTGGTGACCTCGACTGAGGAGGCGACGACCAATGAAGACAATCGAAATAACGGCAAGAACGTCAGAAGAAGCAATAGAGCTCGCCCTAAAGGAGCTAGACGCCGATCGAGGACAGGTAGAAATAGACGTCGTTAGCAGGGGCAAGTCCGGCATACTAGGCATCGGCTCCGAGCCCGCAAAGGTCCGCGTGACCCTGCTCGAAGAGGCCCCCGACATCGTGAACGTCACCACCGAGATACTTCAGAATCTGATATCGAAGATGGGCGTGGAGGCCGTGGTCAGACTCAAGCAGGCCCACAACGAAGACCTGGGCGGCCCCGTGTTCGACATAGAAGGCGACGACTCCGGCCTCCTGATTGGCCGCCGCGGCGAGACTCTCCGCGCTCTCCAGTTCCTCGTGAGGTTCATCGCCTCCCGCAAGCTCGACGAAAGGGCGAACCTGCTCGTAGACGTCGAAGGCTACCAGGAGAGGCGCTACCAGTCGTTGGCCAATCTCGCGCATCGAGTCGCCCAAAGAGTCGGCTCTTCCGGACGCCCCATAACCCTGGAGCCGATGCCGCCCAACGAGCGGCGCGCGGTCCACATGGCCCTGGCTGATCATCCCGACGTGACCACCGAGAGCGTGGGAGTCGGAGATAGCCGACAGGTAGTAGTCCAGCCGAAGTAGGCATCGCTTCCGGCTGCTGAGCCCAGATTCAACTGCATCCAGGGTCCCCCGGTCCTCTTCAGTGGTGGGGGGCTGAGCCTGTATCTCCATTGTCTGGTAATATCGCTCTACCGCAGGGCAATGACCCTTTTGGAATAGGCCCTCTTTATTTGGAGATGCAGTTGCCGCCGGATTTTCTGTCAATCGGTCACCTGGCCAAGGACCTTACGCCCGATGGCCACGTCATCGGGGGAGCGGTAACCTACGCCTCGCTGACCGCCCGGGCCCTGGGGCTGAGGCCCGCGATGGTGACCAGCTTTGGCCCCGATGTGGAGCCGGGACCTTCACTGGCCGATGTTCTGAGCCACGTCGTCCCTTCCCCAGAGACGACCACCTTCAAGAACGTCTACGAGCGCGGCAGGCGTACCCAGACCATCGTGGGAGTCGGCGGGCCGATAGCTGCCTCAGACGTGCCTGAAGAGTGGCGGAGCGCTCCTCTTGTGCTCCTTGGGCCGCTGGCGGGAGAGCTGGACAAGGACATACTTTCCATATTCACCGATTCCGTGGTGATGGCGTCCATACAGGGCTGGCTTCGTCGCTGGGATGAGGACGGAAGGGTCAGCTCCGGCCAGTGGAACGGCGACGATATTCTCCCCGGCGTCGATGCGGCAATCCTCTCTGAGGACGACATCTCGGACCGCAAGAGGCTCGATCAGTGGAAGGACCTTACCCCGGTCCTCATATTTACCAGGGGCGCCCGGGGAGCCGAACTGCACTATAAAGGACGCTGGAACCACATCGACGCATTTCCGGTAGACGAGGTCGATCCCACCGGCGCCGGAGATGTGTTCGCGGCGGCCTATCTGGTCCGCTTTCGCGAGACCGGAGACCCGCTGGAGTCCGCCCGTTTCGCCGGTTGCGCCGCAAGCTTCTGCGTGGAGAAGCCGGGCGTGCAAGGCATAGCGAGCCGGGCGCGGGTCGAAGCCCGCCTCGCCGAACGGCCCGAGGGGAAGCGGGTCTCGTAAATGGCGGCCATCGGCTCAGCGAAGAGGATCGCGATAATCGGATGCGGAGGGTCCGGCAAGTCTACGCTCGCAACCCGGCTGGGACCCGTTCTCGGGCTTCCGGTCGTTCATCTGGACGTCCACTACTGGAACCCCGGCTGGGTCCCGACGCCCAGAGAGGAGTGGAAAAACGAGGTCGAGGGCCTCATATCGCGCGAGTCCTGGATCATAGACGGAAACTACGGCAGCACCATGGACAAGCGGCTCGCAGCATCCGACGCCGTCATATTCTTGGACTTCCCACGTCGAATCTGTCTGTGGCGAGTCGTCAAGCGGCGGTTTCAGAATATAGGCGTGTCGCGGCCCGACATGGCTCCGGGCTGCCCGGAGAGGCTTCTCGACGTCGAGTTCCTCAAGTTCCTAAAGTGGATCTGGGTCTATCCCAAAGCGAACAGGCGCCCCCTGCTGGAGAGGCTTCGAGGGCTTCAACCATCCACCACTATTATTAACCTGCGAAATCCGAAGGAGGTCCGGGATTTTCTCGATGACCCGAAGAGCACCAACACCCTTGCTTAATAGAAGGAAATTACATTAGCTTAGGGCTGTAGCACAGAGAATTGAGCAGTAAAATTTAACGTGTTGCTAAAGTTCCTGAAATGCACCCATAATAGCTGTCGAAGGCTTCGTCTTTTCGGACATCAGGTGTGCCGTGACTCCACCTCTTAGAATTAACAGATTCGCGTGGCTAATCGCCGGCTTAATACTGGTGGCGCTGCTGCTGTATATGATCAGGGGGGGCCTGTTCCCCTTCGTGTTTGGCGGCATCATGGCCTACATTCTTCACCCGCTAGTCGAGCTCGTCGAGAAAATTCAGCCCTGGAAGAATGCGCGACCTCTTTTGACTCGGACGCTCTCCATCTTCATTGTCTTTGCGCTGGTTATTGGACTCGTTGCATGGGCCCTGGTAATAATAATCCCCACGGCCTTCGAGCAGGTGGGAATGTTCCTCGACTCTCTGCCTACATTGATAGCCAACGCGCGGACAACCGTCGAGCAGTTCATGGAGAGGTTTTCCGCATCCGTACCGGAAGCTATCAGGTTACAGGTGCAAGGAGCCTTCGAAAATGCAGGCGCCATACTGGTCGGAGCCGGCCAAAATGTCTTGACGAAGACTCTGGGGGCCGCGTCGCAGGCGCTCACACTGGTCATTGGGCTAGCCGCTGTGCCCCTTCTTCTCTACTACGCCCTCAAGGACCGTGAGGAAGTGGTGCTGGGCGTGGTGGCGCTCTTTCCGCCGAGGTCGAGATTCCATGTCAGAAACGTCATCACTATCCTTAATCACGTCTTCAGCTCGTATGTCAGGGCGCAGCTTTTCCTGGGGGTCGTCGTTGGTGTGCTCGTATACATCGGACTTCTAATTCTCCGCGTGCAGTTCGCCGGCGTACTGGCAATCACCGCCGGCCTCTTCGAGTTGATACCGATCATCGGTCCCTGGCTGGGCGCGATTCCGGGCGCCGTCGTCGTGCTGGCGACCTCACCGGAGAAGATTATATGGGTGGCCGGACTATATTTCGGCGTACAGCTGTTGGAGAACTCCATATTGGTGCCCCGTATTCAGAGCCAGGCCCTTCACGTCCATCCCATAATGATCATCTTCGCGCTCATAGCGGGGAGCGAGCTTGCGGGTCTCTGGGGAGTCGTCCTGGGCCCGCCTCTGGCCGTTGCCGCGAAAGAGGTCTACACCTACTTCTCGGTCGAGTGGCACTCCGAGGAAGGTAGGCCGCTTTCCGAGGCCGAACGCCACATCGAGGAAGTGCTGGCGTTCGAGCGCCCTGTATCCGCTTCGGCCGATCCTCCACCTTCTGAAGATGCGCCTGAACCAGATGTCGACAATACGGGTCCGATTCACCAGCCTGGGTATGACGATTCCGACTAACACGAGAGTGCCTTGAACCGTTCTGGTTGCGCCGGGCACGCTCTCTGCCCATAATGCTCTTCAAAGGGCCGGTTCGCCGAATACCTTCATAGAGACTCCACAGAGGTAGAACTTTGAGCAGATTTAAGGCTGTGCTATTCGATTACGACGATACGCTCGCCGATACGTACTCTGCGCGCGTAAAGGCTGCTAGAAAAGGCGCCGAGGGCCGCCTGAGCTCCGACCTCGACATGGACAAGATAATGAAGGAGTGGGCGGGACGGCCCCAGGTCGAGATATTCTCGGACCTTGCCGAGGACAAAGAGCAGGTCGACTCGATGATGGCCGACTACGTCAAGTGGTACTGGCGCATGTCGCCTACGGAGGTGTCGCTCTTTCCGGGAGTCATGGACATGCTTGTGGGCCTCAAGGAGAGCCGCCCGAGTCCGGCCATTGCGCTGGTGACCTCCAAGGTGCGGCTGCTGGAGAACGAGGATGGGCCTTACGGAGCAGAGGTGGAGATGAAGCGGCTGGGAATACATGGCCTCTTCGACCTGATCGTAGGCTGGGAGGACGTCAAGGAGACCAAACCCTTGCCGGGGCCCATCCTGTTCGCAATGGAAAGGCTGGGGCTTAACAGGGATGAGGTCATTATGGTCGGAGACAGCCACATAGACATAAGGACCGCCAAGAACGCAGGCGTGGCTTCCGCGGGCGCGACATGGGGGACGCTCGCGAAGGACCTGCTTCTGGAGGTTGGGCCCGACTATCTAATTGATTCCCCCTCCGACCTCATGTCGATACTGGAGTGACGCGAGGGCCCATGCGTCTATGGAATAGCTGGAGCAGGACCGTTGGGTGACGTCAATATCGTAACAACAGAAGGGCACGTCGCCGTAATCACCCTTCCCGATGTTTTGACCGGTGAGTCGGCCTTCGAATTGCGCGACGCCTGCCTTCAGGTCCGGCAGGATGAAGAGACCTGGGTGGTCGTGCTA
>JADFQF010000099.1 GCA_022561955.1 Chloroflexota bacterium
GGGGCGGGTCTCGAAAACCCGCCCGTTTTTTATTCCTATAGGCGCAGGCGCAAGCCCGGCGAACCACTAGGTTGCTTCTGACGTTTTATCCGCCTCGGTCGACGCCAGCGGCCTGGGCCTATAGTAGAGGCCCCAGCGCTGCATCAGCTCCTTGATGCGTGGGTCGTCGAGCTCCGACATCTGCCGAAAAAAGCCGGCCAGGGCGTGGGCGTGCATCAGCTCCTCGGAGCACACCCAGCTCGCCTCGCCGGGCACGATGTACAGCAGCCCATTCTGGTGCTCGCACTGCAGCTCAATCCGCTTGCCGCCGGTGTCTTCCTTAATCGTCAGTCCGAACTCTTCCACTGCTCACTCACCTATAGCTCGATGTTAAATCAACGACGCCGCATGTCGGGAATTTTTTCGCTCTTCGCATCAAAAACTCTCTTTAGGAAATCACAGGTCGACTAACGGCAGGGGAATGCGTTCAGCTGCCGCAGCAAGGTTAAGCTATCGAGGCGGTGCCAGCCCTCCAATATCTTACCGTCGATCACCCGGTCGAAAAACATACCCGTGAAGGCTACGTCCTTTCCCGTCGCTGGTATGCCCAGCGTCTCCCCAACGTGTCGGCCCGTGAATTCGAGGTATGACGCCACGGTGTCGCCCTCCGCGATTTGAAAGATTACGCGGGCTTTCCATTTGTCGAAGGAGCTCTTCTGCCTGCCGAGGTTCCGCCTGACGGCTTCAACGCCTCGGAATTCGTCTCCAGCCCCATGGATTACGCAGTCCGGCGCTATGAGCTCTTCGACAAGATCCAGGTCGCCGCCGACCACTTCCTCGAAGAAACGCCGCACCACCTGCTTCCTGGCAAAAAGCTCGTCGTCGTTGGTCATGACTCAGGCCTCTGAAGCGTCAGGGTCGGGTGTATTTGGACGTTGGAATTAGGGTCTTCGATTATACCAGAGCGATGCGTCTTCGCGCCCGGTTTGACGAAGGTTGGAGTGCTGATATAATCACATCCACGCTCGGTCGCGGCCGCTTCGTGTTCCTTCGCATAGAGCGGGACGCGTCCAAAATTCGCCTTCGATGATTAAGGAGATGAAGATGGCCCCACACTATCAGGACAGCAGCATAACCATCCATAAGATCAAGTGCGGCCCTTACGACAACAACGCCTATCTGCTGGTGTGCCCGCAGACCAACGAAAGCATCGTCATTGACACACCCAAGGACCCCGGACCCCTGATTAGCGCCGCCAAGGAGACGAACGTCAAGGCGATTCTCATCACGCACAACCACTTCGATCACATCGAGGGCTTCGAGGAGGTCGTGTCGGCGTTGGGCTCGCCCACGGCCATCGGCGAGAATGACGCTTCGGCACTGCCCATAAAGCCCAGCTTCGTCCTGAAAGACGGCGATGAGGTCAAGGCCGGGACGATCACGCTGAAGGCCCTGTTTACACCCGGACACACCGCCGGCTCGACCTGTCTGTTAGTCGGGAACAGCCTCTTCACGGGCGATACCCTGTTCCCGGGTGGGCCCGGCAAGACAAGAGCGCCGGAAAACCTTCAGCAGATCATCGGCAGCATCACCGCCAAGCTACTTACCCTCGGAGACGACGTGAGCATCTATCCGGGTCACGGCGACGACGGCGACTTGAAGACATCCAAGGAGGAGTACGCTGCGTTCGCGGCCAAGGACCATCCATCGGACCTGTGCGGTGACGTGCTCTGGCGGGGTTAACAGGCTACTCCGCGAGTCGGAGACCTGGACACGCGCCATTCGTAGACCGGCGAAAAGGCATCTGCTAGACTTCACGTGGAATACTCGTGCGTGCGCGTGATTCGCGGGAGGCTGTGACGGACGCTCATACTGAACGGCAGGCCGTGCCCTGGAAGCTAAGGGACGTAGCTTATGCGAGCCTGTTCGTCATCGTCGGTACCATCGTCATAGGCGCTCTTATGCGCCTGATAGGGAAATCGGGCGACGGCTCAGAGCCCGTCAATCCCCTTCTACTATTCATGCTTCAGGGATTGTTCCTACTTGCCGTGTGGATAATCGCGGTGCGAGTGCGGGGCGCCACCTGGCGGTCACTGGGTATGAGGGCGTCCCGGGTTCGTGGTGGAAACCTGCTCGTCGCGCCAGCCCTACTTCTGATGATCGCCTCCGGCGCGGCCTACGGCGTCTTCGTTCAGAACGCCGGAATCGAGATTCTGATTCCCCCAACCCTGGAGGAGCAAGATATCAGGTTGGGCGAAGGCCTGTACGCGCTACTCAACGCATCGGTGTTTGTCATTTGGGGGCCCTTCACCGAAGAGCTGTTTTTCAGGGGTTTTCTGCTGACAGTCCTGGCGCCGATGATTGGTCCGTTCAGGGCCGCGCTGCTCAGCGCGGCACTTTTCGCGGGTGTGCACGTCTCCGTGAGCACCTTGATACCAATATTCATGATAGGGCTGGTCCTCGCATGGCTGTACATCCGAACACGGTCGCTGCTGCAGCCGTACCTGGCTCACGCGGCATGGAACCTGCTGGTGACGCTGGTCGGCGTCTACCTTGTCGAGCCGTAGGGTCCCGGAAGGCAAAACCTAATTTGGTGAGATAATGGCGAATCGAATCGATATCAAGCTGGCCCAGGTGAGGGCGTCTGGAAGACCGGCGCTCGTGCCCTGGGTGACCGTTGGCTATCCGGACATCGAGACGTCCGAGGCGTTGGCCGAGGCCATCGTCGACGCCGGTGCGGATATGCTCGAGATGGGCGTGCCTTTCAGCGACCCTCTTGCCGACGGCCCGACCATTCAAGCGGCCAGCCAGCGCGCCCTCGAACACGGCGTGAACATCGATACGGCCCTGGAGGTGCTCAGGCATCTCAGGGAAAAGGGCGTCGAGACGCCCCTCATATTCATGGGATATCTGAATCCGGTATTTCACTACGGCACCAAGAGGTTTGCGGAGAATGCCTCCGCCTCCGGGCTCGACGGCATAATCATTCCCGACCTGCCTTCGGACGAGGCGGGGCCGTACAAAGATATCCTGGAAGAGAGGGGAATCTATCTGATCCCCCTTCTCGCCCCCACGAGCACCGATGAGCGGATTGCCGAGGCTTGCAAGGCCGCGAAGGGCTTTATATACTGCGTTAGCTTGAGCGGCGTAACGGGCGCAAGGAGCGAGGTGTCGGCGGATACGAGCGGCCTGGTGCGGAGGATTCGAGAGCACACCGACCTGCCCGTCCTCGTGGGATTCGGGGTGTCGCTTCGCCGCCATGTCGAGCAAATCGGCGAGTACGCGGACGGAGCAGTGGTCGCGAGCGCGCTGTTGAATGCCATCGACGCGGCGCCGCGAGACAAGGTGCTGCAAGTCGCCGGCGAGTTCGTCCGAGGACTCATACCGAAATAGAGCCTAGCCGAAGGCTGCCCCGAATGGTTCGACAAGCTCCCCGAAGAATCCGCCCGAGGCGGAAGATATTCGTCACGAAGAGTCGGACACCATGAACGGAGGAGGACTCTTCACCGTTCGTCCTGACCCGCCTTGGGCGGACGAAGGATGCTCCATTTGGGATGGAGGTTTTTGAGAAAGTATCTTAGCGAAGAGGTTTTAATTGACCAAGGTAAGAGGCATCAGGGGCGCCACGACCGCCGAGGCCAACACGAAAGAGGCGATTTTGGCCGCGGCAAAAGAGCTAATGGAGGCCCTGATCGAGGCGAACGACATAGACCCCGATGATGTGGCGTCTGCGATATTTACGACCACGGCCGATCTTAACGCGGAGTTTCCGGCCGCCGCGGCACGTCTCATGGGCTGGACTCATGTCGCACTCATGGGCGCGCGGGAGGTCGATGTTCCCGACGCCCCCGAACGCTGTATCCGAGTCCTGATACACATCAATACCGATAAGTCCGCCCAGGAGATGAAGAACATCTATCTGCACGACGCGGGTAACCTCCGATCGAGAGGCACCGGCGACCTTTAGTCGGCCACCCGATAAGATACGTTGCGTGCCGTATTGGCTCCATGCCCACGCATGTGAATTAAAAATCGAAACATATCTGTTGACATCGCCGGACTTAAGAGATAGCATCGCATGGACATGAATAGCTCAAACTTGGTATACGGGTATTGGTACTTTTTTACCAGCTCCACAGCAGCCGGTGAAGGTTTAGTGCGCGTCTCCAGGTAAAGAGAGCCAGAGCAGAGACCCCAGGACCCCGACCGGCAGCGGTTGGGGTTTTTTGATTTAAGGAAACAAATAAGGAGTAAGAATACATTGCAAAAGTCATCCGCGCGAGACGTAAATATCGAAAGCACCACGCCGCTGATCTCACCCATAGCCCTCGTGAATAAGATACCCATGACCCCCGAGGTCGAGGCCACGGTGCTGTCCGGCAGAGAGCAGATAAGAGCCATTCTGAACGGAGAAGACGACAGGCTCCTCATGATCGCGGGGCCTTGCTCGATCCACGATGAGAAGGCGGCCCTAGACTACGCCGGTCGCCTCGCGGGCCTGGCGAAGGAGCTCAGCGACCGGCTCCTCATCGTCATGCGGGTGTACTTCGAGAAGCCTCGCACGACCGTGGGCTGGAAGGGCCTGATCTACGACCCGGACCTGAACGACACATTCGACATCGAGTCCGGCCTGACCCGTGCGAGAGACCTGCTGCGAAAGGTCGGAGAGATGGGCGTGTACGCGGGCACCGAGTTCCTCGATCCCATCGTGCCCCAATATATCGCGGGCTTCGTCTCCTGGTCGACGATCGGCGCGCGTACCACCGAGAGCCAGACGCACCGCCTGATGGCCAGCGGGCTCAGCATGCCCGTCGGATTCAAGAACGGCACCGACGGCAACGCTCAGATCGCCGTGGACGCCATGGTTTCCGCGCGCTCTTCGCACAGTTTTCTGGGGCTGGACCACGAGGGCCGCACGGCCATCATCAATACCACCGGCAACCCCGATGGTCATCTCGTGCTCAGGGGAGGCAACAGCGGCCCTAATTTTGGCATGGAGGCCATAGAGGCCGCCAAGGCGCAGCTCAGGAAGTCGGGCGTGCGGTCGCAGCTTCTCGTCGACTGCAGCCACGGAAACTCCAACAAGGACCACACGAGGCAGTCCACCGCCTTCAAGGACGTAGTGTCGCAGAGACTGGCGGGCAATACCGACATCATCGGTTGCATGGTCGAAAGCAATATAAATCCGGGCAATCAGAAGCTTGGAGACGACCCGTCGGCGTTGGAATACGGAGTCTCGATAACGGACGCCTGCATAGGGTGGGACGAAACGGAGACTCTGCTTCGTTGGGCCCATGCGGCGCTGGACGAAAAGGCCAGGCTGGCAACGGCCGACGCCGCAGGCGACTAAGATTCCGGATGGCCGAGATCGTGGTGGCCAGGATATACGGGAGGCAGGCGAAATGATCGTTGTCATGAGGACCGGGTCCACGGAGGACGATGTCCGCCGCATAGAAGAGCACCTGCACGAGCGGGGCCTCAGCGCGCAGCTGAACCGGGGCGTCGAGCGCACCGTACTGGGCGTGCTGGGCGAGATCTATGAGGACCTGAAGGACGAGCTCGAGCTAATGCCGGGCGTCGGCGAGGTATTCAGAATTTCCAAGCCGTATAAGCTTGCGAGCCGCGAGTTCAAAAATGAAGACACGGTCGTCCACATCGGCAAAGACCGCGTTCCCATCGGCGGCGGCCACTTCACGGTATTCGCGGGGCCGTGCGCCGTGGAGAGCGAGGAGCAGACCGTGACGACGGCCATAGCCGTGAAAAAGGCCGGAGCCAACGTGCTGCGCGGCGGAGCGTTCAAGCCGCGCTCATCTCCCTACAGCTTCCGAGGGCTCTTTGAGGACGGCCTGAAAATCCTGAAGACGGCCAGCGAGGAGAGCGGCCTGCCGATAATCACCGAGGTGATGTCTCCCAGGGATGTCGAGCTCGTGGGGCGGTACACCGATGTATTGCAGATCGGCGCGCGCAACATGCAGAACTTTTCGCTGCTGGACGAGGTGGGCCTGTCCGATATACCGGTCATGGTAAAACGGGGCATGTCCGCTACCTACGAGGACTGGATTCTCGCCGCCGAATACGTGATGGCCTCGGGCAACCAGCAGGTCATTCTCACCGAGCGAGGCATTCGCACCTTCGAGACCTACACCAGAAACACGCTGGACCTCAACGCGATTCCCGCCGTGCGAACCCTGAGCCATCTCCCCATCGTGGCCGACCCGAGCCACGG
>JADFQF010000100.1 GCA_022561955.1 Chloroflexota bacterium
GGTTCTTAGCTGCACTGTCGCAGTCAAAAAGAAAGGGGAGCGAAAAAAATTCGCTCCCCTTTCTCTATCTCATGTCTTGCCCTGAGGCTTAGCTGACTGCCGGGACTCCGCAGAAGGCCTCGTAGTCGATGAGCTCGCTGATTGTCGGGTTGTCTCCGCACAGCGGGCAGGCCGGGTTCCTGCGAATCTTTACGGTACGGAAGTCCATGTCGAGCGCATCTATGAGAAGCAGGCGTCCGCTCAACGAAGTGCCCACGCCCAGAATCAGCTTGACCGTCTCCGCCGCCTGTATGCTACCGACGAGACCGGGCAGCATGCCTAGCACCCCCGCCTCTGCGCAGCTGGGCACCTCACCGGGAGGAGGCGGCTCCGGGAACAGGCAGCGATAGCAGCCCTGCCCTGGAAGGTACACGGTTGCCTGGCCGTCGAACAGCAGTATGCTGCCGTCCACCAGGGGCTTGTCGTTCAGATACGCGGCGTCGTTCACCAGGTACCTGGCCGGGAAGTTGTCCGCGCCGTTCACGATGATATCGTAGTCGCGTATGATCTCCATGGCGTTTATAGAGGTCAGCGGCACTTCGTGGAGATTCACGTTAACGTCGGGGTTGTACGCCTTTAGCGTCTCGTAGGCGGACTCGGCCTTGGAGCGTCCGATGTCCTTGTTCTGGTGCAGAATCTGACGCTGGAGGTTGGTCACGTCCACGGTGTCGAAGTCCACGATGCCGATCGTGCCGACGCCGGCCAGGGTCAGGTAGATGGCGATGGGCGAGCCAAGCCCGCCCGCGCCTATTATGAGCACCTTGGCGTCCAGCAGCTTGCGTTGGCCTCTGCTGCCGACCTGGGGCATTATGATGTGTCGGCTGTAGCGTTGCACCTGGTACGGCGTCAACACCTGCGTTTGTGTCTGGGTCTGAGTCATTTATCGATTTCCTCCACGCCTACCAGCTAGGCAGGCCTACTCTGGGATTAAGATGCGCCTCCGCGCCGGGCCGGTTCGTCGGAACCCCTGATATCTGGGCACCGAATATTACTCGTGATTCTCCATATCCCGTTTTTGGGCAAATAAAAAAGCTCCACAGACACACCGCGATTAGCGGGGTCACAGTGGAGCTAATGACTGGCAGGAGCGATGGGCCTGATTTACATCCGACCCGACCGGTCCGAAGACCGCCGCCTAGGGCGGCAGTCTGCCGTCAATTGCCACTATCCGACCTCGCACTGTCTAAAGGAGCTACAACAGATGCAAGAGATAGTTTTCATCATCAATTATTCTTTTCGGCGACGCTTGTCCCACGTATTGCCTCTGTTCAGGTCATCTTCGAGGGGCCGATCGGCGCTGTGTCATCCGCTTCCACGCCTTCAACGCCTGAGCAAGGCCGCGTAGCCAAGTATAGCACGAGGAGAAATGGACTTCAACAGGCCGTCATCGAAGAAAACACGGGTCGTTTGCAGTACGATGGCCCTCGGTCAACATGATAATCCACGAGGCACTTCGAATTTGACACCCCCAAACACCGCAAGTATGATACAGCCTGTCGGGATGGAAGGCGTCTGACCCGATCTAATTCAGAACCCCTGTTTTAGAATTCCTCACGAAAGCCTCTTTGAATAAGCCCTGATAGATGGGGACGTAATTATCGTTGAACGGCGGTCAATCCACGGACTTGCCGATGTCGGCGAACACTGATCAATCCGTCAAGCGTTCGAATTATCGGATACACGATGAGGAGGCGACTTGAGGCCTAGCAACCGTCTGGTGGTCGTGTCCAACAGGGTCCCGCCGTCCGAGGCAATCAGCCCGGAGAAAAGCCGGGACATGCCGGTCGGCGGGCTGGTCAGCGCCGTAAAAGTGGCCATGCAGGAAAGGGGCGGCCTGTGGTTTGGCTGGAGCGGCGGGTCCACGCAGCGCCGGAGCTCAGACCAGCCTGAGATCAAAGACCTCGGCGGTGTGAAGCTCGCCACCATCGACCTGTCCGAGGACGAGGTCAGCCTGTTCTACACGGGCTATGCCAACCGCACCCTCTGGCCCCTGCTTCACTACCTTCCCAGCCGGGTCGTTATCCGCAGAGACCTGTACAGGGCATACCGTCGCATCAACCGCAGATTCGCCGAGGCCCTTTGCGGTCTCCTGGAGCCGGGGGATATCGTGTGGGTGCACGATTTCCATCTCTTCCACCTTGGCCAGGAGCTCCGTCGCCTCGGTTGGGAGGGCAAGATCGGATTCTTTCTGCACGTGCCGTTTCCGAGCGCCGATATATTTTCGATACTTCCTTGGGCGGCAGAGACCCTGAAATCCCTGCTCAGCTACGACCTCGTGGGTGTCCAGACAGAAAGATACCTTCGGAACCTGATCGACTCCCTAAAAATGGAGCTCGACGGCACGCATGCGGACGGCGTTTTCACCTCAGAGGGCCTTTCCACGAGGCTTGGGGCTTACGAAATCGGCATAGAGCCTTCGATATTTCAGCAGGCGCCCAGCGACCAGGGCCGCAGCCCAATGGAAATGATGTCTATCTCGACGGCGCCCGGCCACAAGATCATCCTGGGCGTCGACAGACTCGATTACACAAAGGGCATACCCCATCGGCTGAGGGCCTTGGAGCGCCTCTTAGAGCACCACAGCTCTCTTCGAGGAAGGGTAACCTACGTTCAGATATCTTCGCCCTCGAGAACGAGGGTCCCTGAATACATCCAGGAAAAGGAGCAGGTCGACAGGCTGGTGGGGCATATCAACGGCCGGTTCTCTGAGGCCGGCTGGGTACCTATACGCTACCTCTATCGGTCCTTTCCACAGCACGAGCTGGCGGAGCTCTACCGGGACGCCGACGTTGGCATGGTGACGCCGCTGAGGGACGGCATGAACCTGGTCGCGAAGGAGTTCGTCGCCGCCCAGAGAGACGATCCGGGCGTCCTGGTGCTTTCAAGATTTTCAGGCGCGGCCAGCTCTCTGGTCGATGCCGTAATCGTGAACCCATATGACATAGAAGGCACTGCGGAGGCGACGTACCGGGCTCTTCGAATGGGCCTTTCAGAGCGAAAACGACGCTGCAGCGCGATGATGGCCGCCGTGAATAAACACACCGCGACCTCATGGAGCGATGACTTCACACGAGACCTGAGCGAGACGTAGGGCACTCTGAATTGCCCCGCAAGCCGGCGCACGGCAGCCCTCTCGTGAGGGGATTGGTTCAGCAGCGTGGCCTGCTTCAGCGCCGCATTATGCGAAGTAACCTTCTCATCGAGGCAACGCCTTCGCATCTGTGAACCGGCGTAGATAGCCTTGCCTAGCGAATGCTGACCGAGCCGTCGAGGGCCTGAATAATCAGCTCGGCGTCCCCACTTCCCACGATACCCGACAGGCCCGTGCTGTTCGCGCCGTCAATCCTCATGGGCAGGCTGTTCTGAATGGGCGAGTCGGAGCTCGTCGCGAGGAGCCTGAGGCTCGGGTCGCCGGCGAGACTGACGCTGATGTCGCCGATGGCGGCGTACATGCCGTTGACGCTCCCTGGAGCCAGCTCCCCGGCAAAGGCTATGTCGCCCTTCTGAGTACGCACGTCGAAGCTGCCGACACCGTCGATGATTCTAACAGCGCCGTTCATCGTATTCAGGGTCGCGTTGCCCTCGTAGCGAATGATCTCGATATCGCCGTCGATTGTCTGGGCGTCTACGTCGCCGATGAAGTCGACCAGGTAGATGCCGCCCTTGGACGTGCTGATTTTGCCCGAGGCGCTCAAGCCTTCGATCTCCACGTCGCCGTCCAGGGTGGTCAGCTCGAGATAGGTAGACATGGGGGCGGTAATCGAGAGGTCCACCGAGGGCGCGTCCAGTAGCGATAGCGACCTGAAGAGGTCCACATGTTTGGCTTCAATGGTGATGCCGTCCCCATCCCGATACACCTGATAGTCCAGCTTGGAGGAGTTCTGCAGCTCTGCGTGGACTACTATGACGCCTTCCGGTCCGGGGCTCACGCTTATTCGGCCTCCGTCGCTCTTGACTATCAACGTAGGCGACGGCCGGACGAAGAAGCTGTCCTCACGCTGCTGCTCAACTGCGGTAGTCGTGCAGGCCAGCACAAGCAAGATGATCGGGACGAGCGCCGCAAGTGCGCTGCCCTTCCCGGAGGTCAGATAGCCTAAGTTTCTGAATACTGTAGCCATGCGCAATCCGATTCTCGTTGGAGGGCCAGGCGTAGCGTGAAGCCAGCGCTGCCGTACCGCGTCTGGAGGCAGAATCGCCCCATGAATAGAGGATAGCAGCCGGACATGTTGGAAATCGTAGGAAAATAGGACGAGTCGGGTTTGCGGGTGAGATGAAAGCCATGGCCTGCCGTAAGAAAAGTGCTGCTCTCAAAACGGGCGCTAAAGCAGCCTGTCGCCATGAACCTTAGTTCGTTGAATGGAGTTATCCGGCTGGACGAGCAGGCCATTCGGGCAAATTGGCTAGGCCGGACAGAGCATGCCTTACCGAAATGTTTACTTATCTCGTGGGATGTATTTTCCAATCGAGGTGGCATGGCAACGCGTCGAAACCTGTGACGAAATGTGAGGGGATTTGGAATCACCGAGCCATATAATGGAATCATAAAGATATGAAGTTAGATTCCTCGTCCGGTTGGGGGGCAAATCGAAGAAGGCAGGCCGTATGAAAATGTATAGCCCAAAGCCCCCTTGGATGGAACCGGCGCCGTAGTATTAGAAAGCAACATTGCGAGGTAAAAAAAATGGCAGTCTTAACCAGCCTGAGCGTGTTCGATGAGGTCAACGTCTTCCTCGACCGCGCGTCTGAGCGACTCGGTCTGGACGACGGCATTCGGGAGATGTTGCGCACCCCCTGGAGAGAGCTTCAGGTGTCGGTGCCCGTGCGCATGGATGACGGTAAGATCAAGGTATTCAGAGGATATCGTGTCCAACACAACGGCGCACGTGGTCCGTACAAGGGCGGTGTCCGATATCACCCGATGGCCGACATCGAGGAAATCCGGGCGCTGGCCTCCCTCATGACCTGGAAGAACGCCCTCGTTAACATACCCTTCGGGGGAGCCAAGGGCGGCGTCCAGTGCGACCCGAAAACGATGAGCGAAGGGGAGCTCAAGAGGCTTACACGCAGGTACACGACGCAGATCGAGCACCTGATTGGAGTCAATCGAGACATTCCGGCGCCTGACCTTGGGACAAACTCTCAGACCATGGCCTGGATGATGGACTCATACAGCCAGATTCATGGTTACACCCCCGGCATCGTCACTGGCAAGCCCGTCGAGCTTGGAGGGTCCGTTGGGCGCGACTCGGCGACTGGAAGGGGTGTTGTCTTTGTCACCAGGGAGGTAGCCAGGGACCTGAACGTGGCCGTGGAGGGAGCACGCGTCGTCGTGCAGGGATTCGGCCAGGTGGGCTCGTGGACAGTCCGGCTGCTCGGCGAGATGGGGTGCAAGGTGATTGCCGTCAGCGATGTCGATGGAGGTGTCTACTACCCTCGCGGCATCGATATCGGAATCCTGATGCAACACAAGGAAGAGGCCGGCACGGTGGCCGGAATGCCCGGCTCGGAGCCGATCACAAACCAGGAGCTGCTCGAGCTGGAGTGCGAGTTCCTGATTCCGGCGGCGATAGACCGGGTGATCGACGAGCGCAACGCACCCAGGGTCAGGGCGAAAGTCGTGTTAGAGGCGGCCAATCATCCCCTCACCCCGGAAGCGGACTCCATACTCACGGAAAGAGGCATCACCGTCGTGCCGGACATACTTGTGAACGCCGGGGGGGTGATCGTCTCCTATTTCGAATGGACCCAGAACCTCTATCAGCACCACTGGGAGATGGAAAGGGTGAACGACGAGCTGAACAAGATCATGACCAGAGCCTACAAGTCCGTCAAAGAGCGGTCGGACTCCGAGAATATTACCTATCGTGAGGCCGCATTCCTCATCGGCCTGGAGCGGGTCGCCAGAGTCGCCGAGATGAGGGGGTTCATTTAGAGCCCATCCAAAAACCTCATTTGGAAGTTCCACGGTCCTTCGACAGTGCTCTCCGCTGCGGCGGAGTCCGATGATATTCCGTATAAAGAGTCGGACAGGACGAACGGAAAACTGCCCGTTCGTGGTGAGCCTGTCGAACCATTCGTGGCAGTTTTCGGATAGGCTCTTGGTCTGCGTGCCGGTGACGTAAGGCACATGAGACCTGACTCTT
>JADFQF010000101.1 GCA_022561955.1 Chloroflexota bacterium
ACGTGCGCCACGATACGTATGAGATCAAAACCGGCGAAGGCGTAGTCGACGACGGCCCTGACGGCATCGGTAGCGATTCCCCTTCCCCAGAAGGGGTTCGTGCCAGCCAGTAGCCAATCTCCGCCGTACGACGACGCACGTCGTCCTTGAGGGTAAAGCCCATGCCTCCGATGGCTTCGGACTCCGTCGCTATGGCAAACGAGGTCGGCCGGTCCTGTCCGACCACAAGGTCGAGCCAGGCATCGGCGTCCGCCTTGGTATACGGGTGAGGAAAAGCATCCCGAACGTTGAGCCATATGTTGCGATTGTTGGCATATCGAACCAGGGCCGGCGCATCGTCCCATGACCAGCTTCGCAGGGCGTATTCACCAAACCGAATTTCCATCATCATCTCTCCGCCGTGCATCCGTAGACCATCACCTCAGGTCTTCAGGCAACGCATATCGCCTGGACCTGTTCGGTACCGAGCGCTGCTCTGACGGTCAACACCGGCCGTGGCTCATATCAGTAAGGCGGCGGGGACACCGCAACCGCATTCCAGTATAATGGCCCAGTCCTTAACAAGGCATGGAAAAACGCGTGCCGCCGAATCCAACCCAATCGTTTTACCTAAGGAGAAGAAATGGCCCCTAGCAAAGTAGCGTACATATCTCGAGGCGAGGTGGACACGACCCTCATCGAGCAAGGCCTCGAAGGCATCGACTATGAGCTGGACGTACATATCGTCGACAGCCCCGGAGAGGTCATAGAGGCCATCAAGGGCGCGGACGTCATCTTGAACGGCGGCGTACCGATGCCAAAGGAGGTGATCGACGAGATCGACACCGCCCAGGCGATCATCGTCGGCAGCCACGGATTCAACCACATCGACCACAACGCAGCCACGGAAAAAGGCGTCATGATAGTGAACTGCGCCGGCTTCTGCACTGAAGAGGTATCCAACCACGCCATACTCTTGCTCATGGCATGCGCGAAGAAGCTCACGCTGCTCCACAACCTGGTTAAGCAAGGCAAGTGGGGCCCGGAGACGAGGGCGCAGCTGATGCCGATGGCCCCGATCGACGGCCAGACCCTTGGACTGGTGGCGTTCGGCAACATCGCCAGGGCCACGGCCCGCAAGGCGCAGGCCCTGGGCATGGACGTCATCACGTACGACCCCTATTGCCCGCCCTGGGTGACGAAGGAGTACCGCGTGAGGCCGGTAGCGACCCTGGAGGAGCTGGCCGCGGAGTCGGACTTCGTCTCCATGCACACGCCTCTGAACGACGAGACCCGCCGGCTTGTTGGGGAACCTTTCTTCAAGGCGATGAAGCCCACGGCGTATTTCGTCAACACATGTCGAGGCCCCACGGTGGACGAGGCCGCGCTGATTCGAGCATTGCAGAGCGGCGAGATCGCGGGCGCAGGCCTGGACGTGTTCGAAGAGGAGCCTACCCCCGCCGACAATCCGCTCCTGAAGATGGACAACGTCATAGTCACGCCGCACTCTGCGGGAACGTCCAACCTGTCGCGCGTCCGCTCGCCAATTCGGGTCGGCGGCGAGACCGCCAGACTGCTCAAGGGTAACTGGCCGATGTCCGTGGTCAATCCCGAAGTACGGGCGAAACTTCCCATGCGACCCGCCGCGGAGAACGTGTACGGCGACTAGCTCGTAAGGCGCCAAACGATGCCGATGCAGGGGCAGGCCTAGGACCCGCCCCTGCGTTTCCCAGGGGATGAGGCACGGCTCGCGTGCTTCGAGAGGTCTAAGAATTTTCAGACAAAGGGGTCGGCCATGTCATGCGTACTTTGTCAGCCGTTGGAGGAGCACGAGGTCTTCGCCACGGACCTCCGGCGTGTGATCGTCGACCTCAACCAGAATAAGCTGGGCAAGCTCATGGTCTGCCTCAACCGACACGACGAGGACATCCGCGCACTGACGGATTCCGAGCCGCCGGAGCTCCGTGATGTAATTCGGAAGACAAAGGGCATATCAGACTCACTTTTCCGGCCTGACCGCTACAACTACTCGTTCTTGATGAATCTAGACTCACACGTACGCCTGCACATCATTCCCCGCTACGATACGCCTCGCGTGTTCGAGGGCGCCGACTCTCATGACTCCGATGATATCGCCGAGAACAGACTGAGCCGGGAAGCCCATAACAGACTCGTTCAGTCCCTTCGAGAATCCTCATCTAATCTCGCGTAATGGCCGGCAACTACGGCGGCGTACTGCAAAATAGCTATACCCTATTAAGTGTGCCTCCCCACGCCACCCGACGTGGCAGTGCTTTAGCATTTAGCTGGTAGCAAAACAAATATGGGATAGCTGCGTCTATTCGCGGATCCTTAAACGAAACCCTGCGGCTTCAAATGGAGGTACCGGCAACATGACTTTGACCACCGAAACCATCAGTCAGACGGAGCAGCAGCTAGTTGTCTTCGATCTGGCATCCGAGCTCTACGGCGTAGACATCGGCGTCGTAAGAGAGATTATTCGCATGCAAGAGCTTACGCAGCTCCCCCAGACGTCATTTTACGTAGAAGGCGTCATCAACCTCAGAGGGAAGGTGACACCGGTCATCGATCTGAGGAAGAGGCTAAGCCTTCCAGTCTCCGAGCAGGACCAGGACACCCGTATCCTGGTCGTAGACGTAGACGACCAGGACATCGGCGTAATCGTAAATTCTGTCGTAGAGGTGCTACGGATCTCCTCAGATTCGATCGAGCCTACCTCATCCGTCATGACACTGACGGACTCCGACAATCTGCTGGGCATAGTCAAGATGGAAGACAGGCTCATCATCCTGCTGGATCTCGCCCAGGCCCTGGCAGAAGACGACATGGACCTGGCCAGCTATGAGGCGGCCGTAGAGGCCTACAATCTGAAGGGCCTGAAGGCGGCCGAAAAAGTAGATGTCAAGTCTATTGACGAGGCCGAGGCCGAGCCCAAGACCCAGGCAAAGGTGGCAGCCAGGTCGGAGTCCAAGGCCGAAGCAAAGTCTAAGAGCGCAGCCAAGTCGGAGCCCAAGGCCGAAGCAAAGTCTAAGAGCGCAGCCAGGTCGGAGTCGGCGGTCGAACTGAAGGTTGAGCTCCTAGAGCAAAGTTTCGCCAAGGTGACGCCCAGGGGCGATGAGTTCGTCGAGTCTTTCTACAATCGACTCTTTGACATGTATCCGGAAGCAAAGGCCATGTTCGCCAAGACCGATATGAAGATTCAGAAAAAGAAGCTCCTGGAATCTCTGGTTCTGGTCGTCAATAACCTTAGAAAGCCCGATGTGCTCGGTCCGGCGCTGGCGAATCTAGGTAAGCGCCACAAGGAGCTGGGCGCTGAACAAGAGCACTACGCGATGGTCGGCGAGGCCCTTCTGGGAACATTTGAAGAGTACCTCGAAGACGATTGGACGCCCGAGCTAGAGAGTGCCTGGACGGACGCCTACGCCGCGGTAGTGGCGGGCATGACGGCGTAGCCTCGAAGCTACTGGGCCAGCAGGCCGCCGTCCACGGGCAACGCTACGCCCGTAACGAACGACGCGGCATCTGAGCAGAGCCACAACGCGGCCTCGGCGATCTCCTCCGGGGCCGCGATCCTTTTCTGCGGCGTCTCGTCCAGGGCCTGCGACTCCCTTTCAGACCCTGCGGCATCCGTCTCTCCAACCATCGGCGTCGACGTCCAGCCGGGACAGACGGCGTTAATGCGTATGCCCTGGTCGGCATACTCCACCGCTGCGGACATCGTGAGGCCGTTCACACCAAACTTGCTGGCGGCGTATATGGCGTTGTTGGCATAGCCGGCAACCCCGGCGGTCGACGAGTTGTTGACGATAGCTCCGAAGCCCTGCTCCTTCATGTAGGCGATCTCATACTTCATGCACAGCCAGACACCCTTGAGGTTGATGTCGATTATTCGGTCCCAATCGGCGGACTCGGCCTCGTGAATCGGACCTCCGCCTCCACCGACGCCGGCGTTGTTGAAAGCGTAGTCCAGCCTTCCGAATCGGGCGACGGTCTGGCGCACCATCGCATCGACGTCGGCTTCGATCGACACGTCGGTCCTGACGAAATGGGCCTCGCCGCCCGCGTCCATGATCTGCTCGACGACCCTAGCGCCCTCCTGCTCACGCCGCGCAGCCAGAACGACCTTCGCGCCCTGGGCGGCGAATGCCAGCGCCGTCGCCTTGCCTATCCCGGAGTTGCCTCCCGTGACGAGGGCGACTTTGCCTTCGAATTTTTCCGGCATGCTCTACCCCGCTAAGCCTGAACAGACGACCGAATGAGGTTTGCCATTTCTCCATCGCGTTCCATTGCGCGAAAGTCCCCATCCGGCCCACCCCGTGTTGTATTTTGTCGACGGGGTGACGTTCCAGCGGTGGACGATTCTTTCAGAATTCATGGGCCTTCCAGCCTCACGACGAGCCGTTGAAACACCGGTCATTCGCATTCTCGCGGCCATTAGGGCACAGTGAGGACAAGCTTGCCGAAGAAGTTTGTGCCCTCCATCGTCTCGTGGGCCTTCGCAGCATCTTGCAACGGAAACGTCTGATGTATTACGCCGCGTATCACTCCCCTGCCCGCCATCTCCACGATCTGGCGCAGGTCCTCCTTGCGGCCCATGAACACGCCGAACACCGTCTGGTATTTCAGAAAGAGCGACCCCATCTGAAGCTCGGCGCGATAGCCCGTCGTGACGCCGCATATGCCGTAGCGTCCACCCATGGCCAGAGACTTCATGGCTGCGGGCCAGAAATCGGCGCCCACGTGGTCCAGAACGACGTCCACGCCTCTTCCATCGGTTATCTCCTGGACCCGCTTGGCGATGTCTTCGTTGCTGTAGTTGATCACGTGGTCCGCGCCCAGCTCTCGGGCCCGCTGCGCCTTCTCCTCGGTGCTTGTCGTCGTGATGACGTTCGCGCCGATTATGTTCTTGGCGACCTGGATGGCGGCCGTGCCCACGCCGCTGGACGCCGAGAGTATCAGCGCCGTCTCCCAGGGCTGAAGCGCGGCCTTCCGGACCAGTATCGTCCATGACGGCAAGAACACGGTGGGGAGCGACGCCGCCTGCTCGTAGGTGAGTGAGTCCGGCAATGCGACGGCGTTAACGGCCGGCAGGCTCACGTATTCGGCGTATCCGCCGCTGGTGCTGGAGCCGAGCATGCCCGGCTTTTCGCACAGCTCCTCCTCTCCGGAGATGCAGAACCGGCACTGTCTGCAGGTGAGGCGAGGGTTGACGACGACGCGGTCGCCTGGACGCAGCCGGGTCACCTCGCTTCCGATTTCCACGATATCGCCGGCCACGTCCCGCCGAGGATGTGCGGGCCTTTGAACCGGACCCGTGTGCCCCTGGCCCCCTCTCGGGTGTAAAGGTCGAGGCGATTCAGGGCGCAGGCCCTTACGCGAATCTTGACGTCGTTTGGCCCAGGCTCCGGCTCGGGAAGGTCTCCGTAGGTCAGCGCGTCGATGCCGCCATGCTCCGTTATGTACACAGCCTTCATCTTGGGTTCCTCATGCTTCGAATCTTTCGTCCCAGAAAGCGGGAGGGGAACTGATGCCCGCTCACCAGATATGATACAGATTCGCCGCCGCTACAGGTCGAACACCTCAAAGGAGACGGCGTAGTCGCAGCCAAGTCTTTCACCGACGGCGGCGAGGTTGAATGTCAGATAAGTCTCAGGGTCGAAGTCCTTGCCCAGGTTATCTATGTAGACCCTATGCTTCTCCAGCGAGGCTATGCCCATGTCCATGAATTCGGTCACGTCGACGGCGTGAGATGCGTCCGGAGAGGCGCTCACAAATACTTTGCTCACGCCGTTCCAGGGCTCATACCCCTCTTCCAGCAGCTCGGGGAAGATCCAACGATTGCCCGCGTCCCTGGCGGCATCCAGCACCGCAAGGCCGACCCAGCGGTGGTCCGCCATATTGAAGTTCGCTCCGCCGGGCCACGACAGGGCGAAGTTGTCCGTCAGCAACACGTCGGGCTTGTGTCGACGAATCACGCGTGAGATGTCCCTTCGCAGGGGCAGCCCGTACTCGACCACTCCATCCGTATAGTCCAGGAACTCCACGACGTCTACGCCCACGACCTTGGCGCTCTCTCGTTCTT
>JADFQF010000102.1 GCA_022561955.1 Chloroflexota bacterium
GATCGGCCACGAGATCTACACCTTGATGAAGCAAGAGTTTGGCGAGGTGGAAGAGCCGGTGCCCGAGGGTACCGTGGGGAGCTCCACGATGCCCCAGAAACGCAATCCAAAGCTCGCGCAGGACATCATCGCCGCGGCCGCCCAGCTTCGTGCCCTCGTACCGCTGGCCCTGGAATCGATGCAGACGGAGCACGAGGCCGACCGAACGACGAGCATCATGATCAACCACGCCGTGGACCAGGCGTGCATACTGATGGGAGACATTCTCCAACGGCTGGTCGTGGTGTTCTCGGGCATTCGAGTGTTCCCGGAACGTATGAGACAGAACCTGGACCTCTCCGGCGGGCTCATCATGGCCGAGGCCGTGATGCTCCAGCTGGCCGTCGACATGGGCAGGCAAAAAGCCCACGACGCTGTCTACGACGCGGCCCAGGCATCTTTCTTGGAGGGTAGGCCGTTTGCCGAGACTCTGGCCGACGTACCCGACGTCGCCAGGCGGCTCAGCGGAGAGCAGATCGCCGAACTGCTCGATCCCACCAGGTACACCGGCCTCTGCAGCCTCTTCGCAGAGCGGGCTGCCGTCAGGGCCCGTGAAGTGTCCGATTCCCTCAGCTAGGAGCGCGATTACCTTGCCGACTATTAGAAGAATGATCTTCTCCCGAAGGGCCATGATGCCGTCGGTGCTCGGTGCGTTGATGGTCGTGGCCATGGCATGCGGCTCGGCTCCCACGCCGATCGTCTTCACGACGGACCGGGACGGAAATCTCGAGATCTATGCTACGGACATGCGCGGGGAGGTCGTCACCAATCTCACGAACTCGCCGACAAACGAGTTCTCCCCGGTCCTCTCGCCGGACCGCAGGTCTGTCGCCTTTCGGTCGGGCACAACCGAGAACAACTCCATCGAGATAATAAGCATTAATGGCGACAGCCGAAAGCAGATAACCCAGAGGACCGGCAATCACGGCGACCAGCGCTGGTCGCCGGACAGCGATCGCCTGGTATACCTCGTCGAAGACGGTAGCGCGCCAGGCATCTTCATTGCGGACTCCGACGGTGCGAACGCCCTGCCCCTCACCACGATTCGCGGCGATGAGGTCGGAGGCTGGTCCAGCGACGGCAAGGCCGTGACGTTCTCCGTTCGAGACGGTCCGTCCAGGGGGATCTACGTGCGCAACCCCGACGGCGTGAACGAGTTCCGGCTCACGGACCAGATGGACTACAGCCCAATATGGGCCCCCGGCTCGCGAAAGATCGCATTCCTATCGAAACGGGACGACACTACGGACATATACGTCATCGATACCGAGACCAACGACCTCCAGCGGATCACCGATTCGGAGGCGGAAGAGTACGATCTGTCGTGGTCTCCCGATGGCGAAATGTTGCTCTTCGTCTCCGAGCAGGATGGGTCCCCGGAGATCTACACCGTCTCGGCTAACGGCAAGGGGCTCCGAAGGCTCACGCACAACACCGTGAAGGACGTTCAGCCCGTGTGGTCTCCCGACGGTGAGAAGATCGCTTTCGTGTCCCATCTCGACGGCGACGCGGAGATTTTCGTGATGGATGCCAACGGCGACAACCAGACCCGTCTGACGAACAACAACGCCCAGGATACGCAGCCTTCCTGGTAGATTTTCTCCTCTAACCTGCCTTTCCGATAGCTCATCCATTCTGCTAGAAACCTTTACAGAAGATGGTTCGACAAGCTCACCACGAACGGAGGGGGCTCTTTTTGCCCGTTCGTCCTGTCCGACTCCCTGAATCGAATATCGCCGGACTCCGCCGCCGCGGAGAGCCTGTCGAAGGATGGCCCATCCAGGATAGACGTTTCTGAGACTCCGCTAACAGACCCTTGTTGTTAGGCATTTCACCACGCTGTTATAATAGTCTTACTTTAAGCGTATCCATGCCTGTATGAAGCGGCGTCTAGCGATGTCAAACAGGGTGGGGTCAGCGTTGGATACAGCAAATACCCGGAGGCCGTCGGTGAGAGAGGACTACGCTCGAATAGTCGTGAAGGCCGGCACGGCTATGCTTACGGACGGCTCGGACCAGCTCGATATCGGCGTAATGACGGCGCTCGTGGGCCAGATCGCGGGCCTCCACCGGCAGGGCAAGGAGATATTGCTTGTCTCCTCCGGCGCCGTCGCCGCCGGTCGTCACGCCATGGGCGTCGCCATGCACGATCACGACCTGCCTCTCCGCCAGGTGTTGGCCGCCGTGGGTCAGGGTCATCTCATGCACACCTACGAGCAGCTCTTCGCGTCTCACAAGATAGTCGTGGCGCAGGCTCTCCTGTCCCGCCGGGACATTACAGACCGGCTCGGCTATCTGAACATACGCAACACGCTCCTGGGCCTTCTCGACCGAGGAGTCGTCCCCATCATCAACGAGAACGACGTCGTCGCCGTCGAAGAGCTTCGGGGAGAGGCCTTCGGGGACAACGATACGCTTTCGGCCCTCGTCGCCAACCTGGTGGACTCCGATCTGCTGGTCATGCTGGGCGAGGTCGAAGGCCTCTACACCGCGGACCCGCACGTCGATCCCGACGCCGAGCTGATACCCTTGGTTGAAAGACTCAGCAAAAGGTATATTCTAAAGGTCGCGGGGCCCTCCCTGGACTCCAAGGGCCGGGGCGGGATGACCGCGAAGCTGGAAGCGGCACGTCTCGCGACGGCATCGGGCGTGCAGGTCGTCGTCGCGGGCGGCAAGAGTCCCGACGCACTGACCCGGCTGGCCTCGGGAGAGGCGGTCGGCACCCTGTTCCCACCCACGGGAAGCAAGATGGAGAGCCGGAAGCGCTGGATGCTGAGCGGCCTGTCGAGCCGCGCCGAGATCGTCGTGGACGTCGGAGCGGTCAGGGCGTTGCTCGGTAAGAGCAGCAGCCTCTTGCCGGCGGGAATCACCGAGGTGCTGGGCACCTTCGACCGGGGCGACACCATATCGATTCTCGGCCCGGACCGAAGCCAGGTCGCCTGTGGCATCACGAGCTACGGCTCCAAAGATGTCGACAAGATCAAGGGACATCACTCCCATCGAATCGGTGAGCTGGCGGGCAGCCACTACGGGGACGAGGTCGTCCACCGCAACAACATGGTCATAATGCAGGAGGGCCCAGATGCAGACCGCGACTGACGAAATCAAGGTCAAGGGTGAGCTTGCCCGCAAGGGCGCACGGAAGCTCGCCACCCTGACCGGCGCCGTCAAGAACCAGGCCCTCTTGAATATCGCCGACGCCCTGATATCCAGGCAGTCCGAGATACTGGAGGCGAACGGCAAGGACTGCGCGGCCGGCGCCGAAAGCGGACTCGACGAGTCCTTCCTGGACCGGCTTCTCATCACGCCGGAGAGGTTGGAAGGGATGGCGTCCGATGTCCGCAGCGTCGTCATGCTGCCCGACCCCGTGGGCGAGACCATCGAGATGCGCACCATGCCGAACGGCCTCCAGGTGGGACGACGTCGAGTCCCCCTGGGCGTCATCGGCGTGATCTACGAGAGCCGGCCCAACGTCACTGTCGACATCTCCGCCCTCTGTCTGAAGTCCGGCAACGCGGTCATTCTCCGTGGGGGCAAGGAGGCCATCAACTCCAACACGACCTTGGCCAAGCTGGTCCGGGAGGCGATAGCCGAGGCGGGCGTCCCACGGGATGCGGTGCAGGTCATCGAGTCAACGGACAGGTCGCTGGTCGGCCGCATGCTGAAGGCCAAGGACGTTATCGATCTGCTCATTCCCAGGGGAGGCCAGGCGTTGATCAACCGCGTGGCCGATGAGGCGGCCATGCCTGCTATTACGGGTGGCGTCGGAGTCTGTCATACTTACGTGGACAAGGCTGCGGACCTGGATTCGGCGGTCAAGATCGTCAACAACGCCAAGGTAACGCGGCCGTCCGTCTGCAACGCCCTGGACACCGCCATAGTCCACTCCGAGATCGCGCCCGTCTTTCTACGCAGGCTCGCTGCGGTGTGGAAGGACATGGGCGTGGAGATGCGTTGCGACACCAGGGCGCTGACCATCCTCGGGCCAACCGCTAACGGGACAATCATACCCGCCAGTGAAGAGGACTGGAGCACGGAGCACCTGTCGTTGAGGGCGGGCATACGCGTCGTGGACAGCCTGGACGAGGCGCTGGAGCACATCGAGACATATGGATCCGGCCACTCGGAGGCCATCGTGACCGAGGACTACTCGGCGGCGACGCGGTTCCTCAACGAGGTCGATGCCGCCGCCGTCTTCGTTAACGCATCGACGCGATTCAACGACGGCGCGGAGTTCGGTCTGGGAGCCGAAGTGGCCATCAGCACCAACAAGATACACGCCCGCGGCCCCATGGGACTGCGAGAGCTGACATCCTACAAGTGGATCGTCACTGGGACCGGACAGATACGCGAGTAGTCCCTAAGGAAAAACTCTTTGACAGGCGGCAGCTAATGGCCAGGTTCGATTTTGAACGGGAGTGTCGGACTCCCTCGTCCGAGTGCTATACGATCCTGGAAGGCGACAACAGCATCGGAAGGCTGGACATTCACTTTGCCGACGCGATAGTCCATGCGACGCTGAGCGTCTCGGAGAGCCTGACGACCGAGGAGATTCAGGAGCTGATCGATTCCGTGGACGAAGAGCTACTCGACGCGGTCGGAATCGTTCGGCAAGAGGTCATCGTTCACGTGCACCAGGGCCGCGATATGGGCGTATACACGACTCGCGAGTTCGACGGCAACGGCGGCGGCGGCTACCAGTTCATGGGCTAGCCTTTAGCTCAAAGAGTTGCGGCTACGCACGTCATGGCACCGACGCCTTGTTAGACCCGTTTCATTGGAGTATTATATTGCGGTTGCGCAATCAACGCCGTAAGAATTCATGAAAAGGAGGGCGTATGGCCGAGACGAAGTGGGGTGACATCTACAAGGAGTTGGGGGCGAAACCCGTCATTAACGCTATCGGCAGCGTGACCATGTTGGGGGGCTCCACTCCGATAGCAGAGGTGAAGGAGGCGATGGACCAGGCCGATCGGTCCTACATCCCTCTCATGGAGCTGGAGGAGCGGGCTGGTAAGGCGATTGCCGATATGGTCGACGTGCCTGCGGCGTACATCACCTCCGGCGCTGGTTCGGCACTCGCCCTGGCAACCGCCGCCCTCATGGCCGGCGACGACGACAAGCTAATCGAGCAGCTGCCGGACACCACGGGCATGAAAAACGAGATCCTCATCCAGACGCGGCAGCGGTACTGGTACGACCGGTGCCTGGAGGTTGCCGGCGCAAAGCTCGTCAACTTCGGGACCGAGGACGGCACGACCCGAGAGGAGCTCGAGCAGGCCATCGGTCCGAAGACCGTTGCGGTACACTACCTCGCCGCCGAACAGAATCCGGACTCCAATGTCTTGTCCCTGGAAGACACCATCGAGATCGCCCACGGAAAGGGCGTGCCGGTGACCGTCGACGGGGCCGGGCAGATCTATCCCCTCGAGCTATTCGGCAAGTACGTCAGGATGGGCGCCGACTTCCAGTGCATCGCGGCCAAATATCTGGGCGCCACGCAGTCCGTCGGCCTCGCGCTGGGGACCGAGGAGATGATCCGAAAGATATCCAAGCAGTCTTTCGTGGGATACGAAGGCCGCAGAGTTAGGGGCATCGGCAGACCTCACAAGGTCGACCGACAGGAGATGGTCGGCGCCGTGGCCGCCGTCAGGCACTGGATGACTATCAATCACGAGGAGCGATTGGCGAATATCGAGGTAATCTGCCAGACCATGATGGAGCCTCTCAAGAGTGTTCCGGGGGTCGACGTCGTGATGATGGAAAACATCATCGGTCACCAGCCCTTCGGGCTCGAGGTGCGAATCGACGCGAGCGTGACCGGCATGACCGCCCAGGAGATCGTCGTCAAGCTCAAAGAGGGCGACCCGCCCATTTGGACCCGGGTAAGGGAGGGCGAGGACTTCATCATCCTCCACGCATTCGGACTCAGCGAGGGCGAGGACAAGATCGTCGGCGAGCGCATCGCGGAGATGCTGCGCTAGGCGTCACCGCCACATCCCCGTCAATCGACAAAATAAAAAGGGCCTCACGTTTGTGGG
>JADFQF010000103.1 GCA_022561955.1 Chloroflexota bacterium
CGTGCGTGAAGCCAGAGTGCGAATCGATGCCTACATGAGGTTCTACAACAATGAGAGGCCACATCAGTCATTGGGCTATCGAACACCGGCCCAGACCTACAACGAAGCGCAAGATCAACTATCGATTGAGGTGGACCCCAAAAATTGGACAGGTAGCTAAGAGAGAGTCCCGCTCCTAAAATGGCAGAAATAGAGGAGCAGGAACATGAAGCAAACTCGGAAGAAGCATAGCCCAGCCTTCAAGGCCAAGGTAGCCTTGGCCGCCCTGCAGGGGGAAGAGACCATCGCCCAGCTGGCCAGCCGGTTCGAGGTCCATCCCAGCCAGATTCACGCCTGGAAAAGGGCATTGGTGGAGGGTGCTCCGGGGTTATTTGGAACTGAGCAAAAGCCCCAAGAGAAGGCCAAGGACGCTCAGATTGATCAGCTCTACCGGCACATTGGCCAGTTGAAGGTGGAAAGGGATTTTTTGGCGGAAAGGTCCGGTCTATGAGCCGAAAACAGCGGCAAGCCCTGATAGACCGGGAGCACAACCAGCTATCCCTGGTTCGCCAGTGCACTCTGCTGGACATCAGCCGGGCCTCGTTGTACTACCAACCCACACCGCAAAGGACCGAAGACCTGGAACTGATGTCCCTGATGGACCGCCAATACCTGAAGACCCCCTTCTACGGTTCCAGACGGATGAAGGCCTGGCTGCGAGGACAGGGGCGCCAGGTTAATCGCAAGCGGGTTCGGCGATTGATGCAAATGATGGGTCTGGAAGCCATCTACCGGCACCCCAACACCAGCAAGCCCACACCAGAGCACCGGATCTACCCTTACTTGTTAAAGGGGGTGAAAATCGACCGAGTCAATCAGGCATGGAGCGCCGACATTACCTACATACCCATGGCACGGGGCTTTCTGTACCTGGTTGCCATCATGGACTGGTACAGCCGATATGTCCTGGCCTGGCGGTTGTCCAACACCATGGAGGTTGATTTCTGCGTTGAAGCCCTGGAAGAGGCCTTGAGTAAGGGCAAGCCGGAGATATTCAACACCGATCAAGGCAGCCAGTTCACCAGCGAGGCCTTAACCGGCTTGCTGCTGGAGCAAGGTATTCAGATCAGCATGGACGGCAAGGGGCGCTACCTGGACAACATCTTTGTGGAGCGATTGTGGCGAAGCGTCAAATACGAGGAGGTGTACCTGAAGGCTTACCAGAATGGGACTGAAGCCAGGAAGGGGATTGGCGCTTATCTGGACTTCTACAACCGGGAGCGTCCCCACCAGGCTTTGGGCTATCGGACGCCGGGTCAGGTCTTCGAAGAAGAACAGCCAAGGAGGTGTTTACAGGACCAAGAACTGATACTACTATCCAGCAGTGAGACCTTGCCTCAGGTAGCGGAAGACTCTCTTAATTTGGCCTCATCGTTGTCTTAAAGATGGGGTCCACATTAATATATTCTCCCGAAGAGGCTCTAAAGCTTCTTTCGATTCCAGAGTAATCGCCTGGGGTGGCAGCCTCGGATTCTGAAAGCCACCGGCATTTCTAGCCTTTCACCAACCAAATCATCTAACTGCAAGAACTCCGCAGCGCCAATTCCACCGCGAGCTAGTGACCAGCCACCCTCTCGTGCTATCCTTCCGCCAGCGAGCATCGCTGAGGTTTGGCTTCGTGCGTCAGTTGCCAGGCGCCAACGATTGCCCCAGTAGACGTGCAAGGCGACCTCTTCGTGGAGGCTAAAGAATGACAAAGGATGAAAACGTTCCGCCGAGCGAGTCCGGCCCCGTAAGAGGGATGCTGGACGTCGAGGCCCTGCGAGACCTCGTCTCCAGAGACGAGATCGAGACCGTCATCGCGGCGTTTCCAGACATGTACGGCAGGCTATTGGGAAAGAGAATTACGGGCGACTATTTCGTCAACGACGTCCTGGGGGGCGAGCTTCACGCCTGCGACTACCTGCTGGCCTCGGATATGGAGATGGAGCCCATTCCAGGCTACGACTTCACGAGCTGGGAGAAGGGCTACGGGGACTTTCGGCTCCTTCCCGACCTCAAGACCTTGCGAAGGGCGGACTGGCTCGAGAACACCGCGATCGTGCTGTGCGACGTCTACGATGAGCACGACGACGCGCTGGTAGACGTCGCTCCGAGGACCATCCTCAAGAAGCAGGTGGAGCGTGCGGTCGGACAAGGCTACACCGCCAGGGGCGCCTCGGAGCTCGAGCTATATGTGTTCAAGGACACCTATGAGGAGGCTATCCGGAAGAAGTTCGACGACCTCGAACCCTACTCGCCATACCTCGAGGACTATCACATACTTCAGGGAACGCGGGAGGAGTTCGTCATCGGGGCGATAAGGCGTCACCTGGACCGGTCGGGGATTCCGGTGGAGTTTTCCAAGGGTGAGGCGGGACCGGGACAGCAGGAGATAAACCTTCGTTACACGGACCTCCTCGAAATGGCGGACCGCCACGTCCTCTACAAGCACGCGGCCAAGGAGATCGCGTGGGCCAAGGGGTGCTCGATAACGTTCATGGCCAAGTGGGACGAACGCTACGCCGGCTCCGGCATGCACATCCATGCCAGCCTCTGGAGGGACGACGAGGCGCTGTTCGCGGGCGACGAAGCGCTTGGCCGGGTGAAGGGCTCTAAGCTGTTCCGGTGGTTCCTCGGCGGCTGGATGGCCCACATCGGTGAGATATTCCCCTTCTACGCCCCTTACCCGACCTCTTACAAGCGCTTCGTCGCCGGAACGTTCGCTCCCACGAAGCTGGGATGGAGCTACGACAACCGCACGGCGGGCTTCAGGGTGGTCGGCCACGGCTCGTCTCTGCGCATCGAATGCCGCATCCCAGGGGCCGACGCCAATCCCTACCTGGCCTTTGCGGCAACCCTGGCGGCGGGACTCGACGGCATCGAGAAGCAGACGGAGCCGCCCGCCGAGTTCAGGGGAGACGCCTACGAGGCCGACGAACTGCCCTCCGTACCCTTGTCGCTCGGGCAGGCGACCCATCGGCTTGAAAACAGTAGCTGGGCCAGGGAGGTATTCGGGGACCAGGTCGTGAATCACTATCTGCACTTCTTCCGAACAGAGCAGAGGAAGTTCGATGAGGTCGTCACCAGCTGGGAGCGGGCCCGCTACTTCGAACGGGCTTAGGCAAATACTGCCGGCGGCTCGCCTTCGACGTTTACGACGCTAGTCCCGGCTCCAGCGGTACACCTGGATGCGAAAACGACAGCTTTCCACCACGTACACATTTCCATCGCTGTCGAACTTGATCGAGGTCGGCCCCCACAGCAGCTTCTCGACGCTGGCCGACTGCTGTCTTGGCGTGCTCTGAGTCGATTCCAGGGCCAAGTCCATGTCGGCCTTCTTTCGCTCCGCCAGCTCCTCTTGGTTGGCGTGAAAATAGTCGTCAGACCATTTGGAGAGGCCCGATTCGCCCCGGAGCTCGGCCAGAAGTCCTCTGTCCTCGTCGAAGACCTTGACCTTCTCGTTGCCCCAGTCGGCGACGTAGACCCGTCCCGATTCGTCCACGGCAACCCCCGCCGGTCTGCGGAATTTCTCCTCCCCAGGGCCGGGCGAACCA
Organism: Chloroflexota bacterium; assembly: GCA_022561955.1. The sequence goes on from JADFQF010000103.1 coordinate 3,576, forward strand.
AACGTCGCAAGATGCTTGCCATCGGCGTCGAACTTTTGCACGCGGTCGTTGCGCCAGTCCGCCACGAAGACATTTAAATGAGAGTCAACCGTGATGCCCCAGGGCACGTTGAATTGCCCGTCTTCCGAGCCGGGACCGCCCCAGCCGTCCAGGAACACGCCGTCCCTGGTGTACCTCTGAATTCGGCAGTTGAGCCCATCGACGACGAGCAGGTTGCCCCTTCCGTCGAAGGTGATTCCGGCGGGCCGGTCGAATCTCCCATCCCCGCTGCCCTTGACGCCCCATTTTTTGACGAATTTCCCTTGCCAATCGAATATGGAGATTCTGTGTAGCGACTCGTCGGAGACGTAAACGTTGCCGTCGCCGTCGATGGCAATGGACGCGGGCCAGATCATCTGGCCGTCCTCTTTGCCGCCGCTGCTGAACTCCCCCAGGTACTCCTCGTCGGTCCTGCACATCGTGATGCGCTTGTAGGGCATCCGGACGGCGACTTCGGGGCCGGCCCGGTTCAAGACATACATGACCTCATCGCGGCCAAACGCCAGGTCGACGGGGTTGTTGAATCCGCGGCCTCGTAGGGCGTAGAGGCCTATCGAGTGGCTGTACTCGAGTGTCTTTTGACCAATCATGAGCCGTGCCTCCGGTCATGCCATCTGGTATTCACGGGTTGCCGCGATCAGCTGAAGGAGCTCCGCCACGATCTCCCTGTTCAGGCTAACCATTCCGTCGTCGCCGGCTGAGCCGATTTCGGCCGCGTGGTCCACGAGCTCCCGGGCGGAGTGCTCCGCGACCTCGACGGGGCCCATCTGGTCAAGGCAGGCCTCGACCAGCCGCTCGGGCGTCATCCTCTCGTCGACGGCCATGACCCTGTCGATGATCGCCCTGACTCCCGGAACGTCTGTATTCGAAAACTGGTCCACGGCAAAGTTGATCCGATTGACGAGGTTCGCCGTGTTTATCCATTCCCGCCCCGTATGCCAGCCCTCGACGCTGGGCGGGTCGAGAATCTGCTGGCCCATGAAGCCGGTCTGCAGGGCAAGCTGTATATCGGCCAGGTCCGGGAACCGGAAGGCGCCACTCATGCGGGCCGTGCCCACAACCAGCTCCACGGGGCTCTTTACCCTGGAGAAGGCCGCGTTCTTGAAGAAATCGGAGTTGAAGAGCACCCGAAGCACCGAGCGAATATCGTAGTCGTGGCGAACGAACGCCTCGCTCAGGGTCTCGATGGCGTCGGGGTCGCGGGGCTCGACCGTCTGCCACGCCGGGACCTGGGGCTCGTCCGCGACGAAGAAGGAGTAGAGGTGCCGTGATATGAACCGGGCCGTGGAGGGCTGCCGGCATATGATCTCGATGACGTCCTCTCCGCCGTGCGCACCGAGCTCACCCAGGAAGCTCTTCTCGTCGTGATCGTGGTCCTCGTCGCGATACTCGTGGTGCCAGTCCAATCGGCCATACGGCCAGACGGAGTCCTGCGCGGTCCTGATGGCGTGCAGCGCGGCGTCCTTTATCGTCCAGCCGGTGAAGGCGCGGGAGCACTGCCGGACGTCGTCCTCGGTGTAGTTGCCCACGCCCATGGTAAACAGCTCGAGGATTTCACGGCCGAAGTTCTCGTTGACCGCGTCCTTGTGGTTTTCCCCGTTGTCCAGCCAGAAGATCATCGCGGGGTCCCTGGAGATCTCGGTCAAGAGCTCTCGGAAGCTTCCCAGGCCCAGTCTACGAAGCATCTCGACCTGGTTGAGTATGACCTTCGGCTGGTTCAGCTTCGTGTACCCGGTGGCGAAGATGCCGTGCCAGAACAGCGCCATCTTCTCTTCCAGCGGCCTCTTCGTGTTGACCATCCGGTACAGCCAGTACGCCTGGCAGCTATCCAAGATCAGTAGGCCGTTCTGGTCCACGTGGTATCGCCGGATCAGGTCCTCGTCGTCGAGTGCGGGAGGACCGTCTTCGGGATGGAGCAGCTCCTCCACCGTGGCCTCGTACCCCTGGGCCACGTACCTTTCGAGCTCGTCGCGGGTCGCTCCGAAACCAGCCCTGCGAAGGAGATGGGCCATCGCCGCGATTTCCTGTTTTTTAGGCATCTCCGACTCCTATATCTAGGAACAGAATTCCCAAATGATCGGGAACAACTGTGACTTGGCCGGAGTTTAGCAAGGCGCTGGGCGAGCGTCAAATGAGCGTGTTGCATAATTACTGATTGATTTCAAGGTAACCTGTCTACCTTTTCTAGACGAATATCCTTGACGGTGAAGGGTCTATCAATTACACTATCTTTCAGACGGAGGTGAATAATGCAGAAAACATTTGGTCTTGAAGATAGAGATTTGAACCGTATGCGTTTATCTCTGCACCAGCGTCTAAGTCGTCTATTGGAAAAACGGGAACACCTTGAGACCGATATCGCGGAAACGGAATCTCGCATTGCGGTATTGGACGACATTACTAGATGGGATTTATCCGATGGGGACGATATTGAGGGCACCCGCATTCCTGTA
>JADFQF010000104.1 GCA_022561955.1 Chloroflexota bacterium
CAGAAGAGTTGTCTGGCGTCATTCAACTGCGCAAGTCTTTGCTTTTTATGCGTTCCTTTGGCTTCGGTATTGAACAATTGCAGAGAGAGTAAGATTCCCACTACTCTCGAAGAGTGACAATAGTTCCTATACAAAGAGAGTCTATAAGACTAATGAAGGGATGAGTTATGAAGAAAAAGTCGAAAGAATAGGTGGAGGTTTGCGATATAGCGGGCGGGAAGCCAAGCTAGGCTTTGCCGGGCATCCTCTGTTAGACAATCAACACGGCCAAGCCATCTGAACGGCTTTTCACGTCGGCAATTCAAGATGCAACTAACGGCTCAAAAAATAATGGTCTTGTTGACTTCCCTCTTTTGAGCTCACCGAGAATAATCTCAGCGTCGCCCGCCATGATTAGAACTCTGGACTCTGGATGCGTTTTTTGTCGCTTCTTCCTGCAGGCGGCCTGAAACGTGGAAACAAATAATTTATATTTTGGTCGGGGTGCGGAGACTTGAACTCCGGACCTCCACGTCCCGAACGTGGCGCGCTACCAACTGCGCTACACCCCGACGAAGATCTGTTTCATGGGAACTTGACGCGCTACACTTGCACTCGGCGCCTCGAACGAGGCACGCTGTCGACTGCACTACAGGCCAAGCAAGATTATTCTACTCGCACCGCGTACGTCCGGCAAGGAGAATCTGCCGAGGATAGACTCAGTTGGCCACGTCGCGAGCGCCGGTAACGCCGTCTCGTAGATTCGGATACCTCCTCGGATTAGGAAGCTCCACCGTGTTTCCGCACTGCAGGCACTCGTTGTATTCGCCGTAGATGTCCTGGGCCACGTGCATGTCTCCGTGGCACCGGGTGCAAGATTTCAAGCTAATTACATGGCGTCTGGTTTCGTCGACTTTGCTCACAAAATACCCCGCGTTAATCCGTCCAATTTTGCGACAAGTATAGAACATTTGTATTACGGGGTCAAGTCGTCGCTACGCGAGCTACGCCGTCATGCGGTTGCGTGCGAGGTCCGCGTCACGGGCGAGTAGCCGCATCAACGAAACATTAAGAGTAAAACAAAGGCGGGCCCTTTGGCCGGGCCCGCCGAATGGTCAATTATGAATTGTACGATTGCGCTAGTGGAGCCTACTGTGCGGCCTTGCTCAGCTCTGCTCCGGCCGTGAATCCAACCCTCTTGTGCGCGGGAACCGTGATCAGGTTTCCGGCCTGTCCACCACGAATCGGCCGTACTTTCCTGGCCTTTACCTGCCTGACTTCGAAGGAGCCAAAGCCGGTGAGGACTACACGATCGCCGGCGCCCAGCGAGTCCTGGATGCTGTCCAGCACCGCCTTCAACGCGGCCTCGCCTTGCGACCGAGAGCCGCCTAGCTTCGATGCTATGCGCCCGCTAATATCGCTCTTCCTTAGAGTTGCCATAGGTCGTACCCCTCCTTAAAGTATTGCTGACCAACCTACACCTTTCCACCAGAATCTTTCTCCCAACCGCCTCCTCTTTTATAAACCGACGCGCGTGGCTTTGTCAAGGGCTTTAGACTCCTTCATCGCAACACCTTGGGATAACGGCACCTAACCGCCGGTGCGGTGGCCTTCCCGGACCACCTCTTACCCAATTTACAAAGGCTTTTCCAATGCAAACGTCTAGTCTAAAATAGCTCACGGAAGTCTTCGATAAAACGCCGGGAGGCATATGATGGAGCCGAAGCTAGTCGCCGACTACCTTTGCGAGACGGGGGAGGGCCCCATCTGGCATTCCACGGAACGCCGACTCTACTGGACCGACATCCCCACCGGAAGAATGTTCTGGTTCGACCCTGCAACCGGGCAACACCGGCAGTTCTATGAAGGGGCTTCCGTCGGCGGATTCACCGTGCAGAAGGACGGGTCCCTGTTGCTCTTCATGGAAAAGGGGGCCGTCGCGACTTACAGAGACGGCAAGCTCGAATATATCATCGAGGAGATTCCCGCTGAGAGGGAAACGCGTTTCAACGATGTCGCGGCGGACCCCAGAGGCCGCGTATTCTGCGGCACTATGCCTGCTCCCGACCATCCCGGCACCCTATACAGGCTAGACCTGAACGGCTCCATCACGCCGGTGGTGGAGAACGTGGCCGTTTCGAACGGCATAGGCTTTACCGGGGATCTGAAGCAGATGTATTTCACCGACTCCCCCACGCACAGGATCGACGTCTTTGACTACGATGTGTCGACCGGCGAGCTCTCCAACAGGCGGCCCTTCGTCGAGATCGAGTCCAACGACGGCATACCCGACGGGCTGACCGTGGACGCCGAAGACCATGTATGGTCGGCGCGCTGGGACGGCTCCTCTATTTGCCGCTACACACCCACGGGCGAGCTGGAACGAAGAATCTGGTTTCCAGCAAGAAAGGTCTCCAGCCTCACGTTTGGAGGACCGCACCTGACCGACATCTATGTCACCACCGCCGGAGGGCCGAACAGGGCGGCTGAGGGCCCGGGCGCCGGAGGCCTGTTCAAGCTGGACCTGGGAATTCGAGGACGCAGCGAGTTTCTATCCGGTGTCGGCCTTTAACGTGGATCATCCACTCATTTACGAGCTAAGAGGGCCGCGCAGACTCTTTGACCATGTCAAACGGTCATGCTAGAATCAAGGAACGGAATCCCTATTTCAGTTCGGGAGTCTCGCCATGTCAGGTCACTCTAAATGGTCAACGATCAAGCACGCAAAGGCGGCAACGGACGCCAGACGCGGCAAGCTTTTTACCAAGCTAACGAGGGAGATTATTATCGCCGCCCGTGAAGGCGGAGCCGATCCCGACATGAATGTCCGGCTTCGAATGGCAGTGCAACGGGCTAAGGACAACAATATGCCCAACGATAACGTCGACAGGGCGATCAAGCGGGGTACGGGCGACGGCGAACAGGACCAGATGATCGAGGTCACCTACGAGGGCTACGGCCCGGGCGGCACCGCTATAATGCTGGAGGTGCTTACCGACAACAGGAACCGCACGGTGTCGGACATACGGTCCACGCTGACAAGGGCCGGCGGCAACCTGGCCCAAACGGGAGCCGTTGCCTGGCAGTTCGAACAGAAGGGCGTCCTCGTGGTCACCGCCGACGATGACGAGGCGGAGGAGCTCCAGCTACTCGCCATCGACGCCGGGGCCGAGGACTTCGAGTCCTTCGATTCCATCCTGCAAATCTTCTCCCCTCCCGACAGGCTGGAGGAGATACGAAGCTCCCTCTCCGACAAAGATGCTCCCATCGTATCGTCCGAGCTCTCCCTGATTCCGACTACGACCGTCGCCCTGGACGAAAAGGTCGCCGTTCAGGCCCTTCGGCTACTCGACCAGCTTGAGGAGCTGGACGATGTCCAGCGGGTATACTCAAACGCCGACTTCCCCGACGAGGTGCTGCAGCAATACAGCGCCGAGAATTAGTATATTTCGAACAGGGACGGCGCCGCTTCGACCCGACCGGTAGGATCATGGGCGCAATCCGGAAATTCTAAATAGGAACTCATACCTCGGAAAGCGAGTCTCTTTGCGCATTCTTGGGGTCGACCCAGGCACCATAAACATGGGCATCGGTGTGATCGATGACCACGAAGGTGAGCTGACGCTGGTTCACGCGGACGTTCTCACGGCGACTCGAAGCGGGTCCCTCGGCGAACGGCTATACAAGCTGTTTCAGGAGCTCAGGCAGAGCATCGAATCGTGGGCGCCCGAGGTCGTCGCGGTCGAAGAGCCCTTCGTAGCCAAGAACGTTCGCTCCGCCATGGCGGTTGGGCAGGCGCAGGCCGTCGCCATGCTCGCCGCGTCCGAGGGCGGAATCCCCATATTCGCCTATTCGCCCAGGGCCGTCAAGCAGGCGGTAACCGACTACGGAGGCAGCACCAAGGAGCAGGTCCAGGAGATGGTCAAGGTCTTGCTCGGCGCGCCCGACCTGGAGGCGAAAACGGACGCTTCCGATGCCCTGGCCGTGGCCATATGCCACGTTAACGCGCATCGCGTGCAGAACCTCGAAGTCTTGAATTGAGCGGGATGTAGCCTTGGTTAATTCACTGATCTCATCTCTAAGGGGCACCCTCGACGGGACCGGCCCGGACTGGGCCGAAATCCAGGTGGGCGGCGTCACGTTCAAGGTGAACGTGCCCTCCAGCGCGGTATCCAACCTGGGAAGGCTCGGTGAGCAGGTCAGGCTCTACACGTCTCTCCAGGTCCGCGAGGACAGCCTGAGCCTGTTCGGATTCCCGACCGAGGATGCGCGGCGGACATTTGAATTGCTGCTCGGCATTAACGGTGTCGGGCCCAGGGTGGCCCTCGCGGTCCTGTCCCGCTTCAGTCCCGATTCCCTGGCCGCCTCGGTCAGAGCGGGAGACATCGACTCCTTTACAGGAGTTCCCGGCGTCGGCAAGAAGACCGCCAGCCGCATCCTCCTGGAGCTCAAGGGCAAGCTGGAGGGCGAATGGATCGTAGAGGGCACCGGGTCCGCCGAAAGCGATGCGGTAGAGGCCCTGGTGGCGCTGGGATACACGGCGTCCGACGCGAGGCAGGCGTTGTCGACGGTGGTGGACCGCGATGACGTCTCCGTCGAAGACCAGGTCAGGCTGGCCCTGCAGTTCATAGCGGAGCCGCGGCCCAGAACATGAGCCGGTCCGCCTATGACCAGTGGGCGTCAATCTACGATGCGGTCTACTCCTACGTTCGCGACGACATCCCCTTTTACGTGAAAGAGGCCCTGGACTCCGGTGGCGACGTCCTCGAGCTGGGGTGTGGGACCGGACGCGTAACGATACCGATAGCCCAGGCTGGGGTCAACATAGTCGGCCTCGACTTCTCCGAGGCCATGCTCGACATCGCCAGGTCCAAGGCGGAGGGCCTGCCCGGCAATTCGGGGGAGCTTTCCCTGCAGCTCGGCGACATGCGCGACTTCGACCTGGGTCGGCAATTCAGCCTTATCATCATTCCGTTTCGAGGTTTTCTGTCCTTACTGTCCGTTGAAGACGAGATCAGCACTTTGCGGGAGATCAGGCGACACTTGCTGCCGGACGGCCGCCTCGTTTTCAATATATTCGTGCCGGAGATAAGCTCCCTTCTGCAAGAGGGCGATGTCGCCTATCACCTTCGGGACGTGACCGACCCAGTCACCGGCTCAACGATGGTGTTGTGGAACCAGAGCCGCTACGACAATTTCACCCAGATAGTCTACGCCCGCATCATCATCGAAGAGCTCGACAGCCAGAGCGAGATCACCAGGAAACTTTATCGAGACTTTCAGCTTCGATACGTCCACCGCTGGGAGATGCAGCACCTCCTGGAGCTGTGCGGCTTCGAGATACTGGACCTACACGGCGGCTTCGACCGCTCGCCCTTCGACGAGTCCAGCACCGAAATGGTCTGGGTCGTGCGGTCCTACGGCGACTAGTCCCTCGGACTCGCGACTAAGCTCGCTCGGCTGCATCCAACTCCATTGCGACGAGCTATCCCTTGTGGGGCTTTGGCGTTTCATATCTTGAACGCGACAATTTCGCGATGCGTTGAGGAGAGGGAGCAGGAATTATGTTCTTATCATCATCCAGACTCAGACGCCTTGCCTCCGGGGTCTTGCCCTTAATACTGCTTGGGGCCGTCGCCTGTGGGGGCGCCGCCGCAACATCCGTCGCTCCGACGCAGCAGGACCGGCCCGAACCCGCCGCGGCTACGACGCAGGCTGGAGCGTCCGTCGTGGAGATCAGCAATGCTCCCGACGCGCTCCCGGGTCAAGCAGCGCAGGTAAAGAACGCGAATACGGTCACCGCGCCCGCTTTAGAGTCCACATCGGCCCCTGAGGCTCCGGGTGCTCCGCCTGAGACCGCAGAGGCCGTGGCGGCGGTCGTGATCGATGCAGACATGGTTGTGGCCGCCTTCGAAGAGGTGCTTGGCCGGATCCACGAAAAGACATTGCCGTCAGTGGTGCGCATCATCGTCGCGCAGTCGGTCTCTACTGACGAAATTGGACAGGACTTCAACTTCCCCTTCGGCGCTCCCGCACCAGCCCCAGACCCTGCAGGCCCCAGG
>JADFQF010000105.1 GCA_022561955.1 Chloroflexota bacterium
GTTGCCACCGCGGCTAGGCCGCCAACGATAATGAGCATGTTCCTAATGGTATTGTGACGTCGGGCGGATTGGGAGTCACTTCGGCGCCGTTTTTGTGCTTGCTGTCTCCGGTCGTATCGCGCTTTCTTATCTGACGCCACCGTATCCCGTCCTTTACATCTTCACCGTCGTCCGTTTAATTTCTCTAACGGATATTCCCTTGGCGCTAGCGCGATGCCACCGCCGTCGTGCGACGACGCAGCCCAACGCGTGCCAGAATCTTTCCGAAGTCTCCCAACTCCCAGGCCACGAGGAACTGGGAGGCTATGCCGATTGAGCTATAGGTCCCCGCTATTACGCCTATGACCAGCACCAGCAGGAAGGAGCGAATGGTCGGTCCCCCGAACAGGAACAGGGCCATCAGCGTGAAGAGCAGCGTCAGGCTCGTGTTCAACGAGCGTCCCAGGGTCTCGGCGATGCTGATGTTTACCGTCTGCTCGAATCGCCGGTTGGGATACAGAATGATGTTCTCCCTGAGGCGGTCGAAGACCACGATGGTGTCGTTTACGCTGTAGCCTATGACGGTGAGCACGGCGATGAGGAAGAACGTATTCACTTCGACGTCGGCGACAACTCCAAGTATGGCGAAGACCCCCACAACGATAACCGCGTCGTGAATGAGTGCGACGATGGCGGCGATTCCGTACCTGAAGGGGTTTGGCACCGCGCGGAAGGCCCACCAGAGGAATAGGAATATTCCCACCGTGGCCAGGCCGACGGCGATCAGGCCGTTTCTCACGGTTTCACCCGCCACTACGGGCGATACAAGGTCGAATGACAGCACTGTCACGCCGCTGGGCGAAAGCCTGGCCTCCAGCGCATCGACGAGGCTATCCTTATCGTTCTCGTTCAACTCCTTGGTGCTGACGAAGAACGTATTCTCTCCCAGCCTCTGCACGGTTGAATCGGCAAAATCCAGTCCGGGGAGTGTCAGCTCGGCGAGGGCGCTACGCAAGTCCCTTTGCGCCACCTCGTCTTCGAACTGCAGCGTCAGCGTCGAGCCGCCGGTGAAATCGATGCCCGGCTTCAGACCGGGGGCGATTATCAGAAAAACTATTCCAGGAAGTATGGCCGCAAGAGAGAAGAGAAAAAACCAGTGTCTCTTGCCGACGAAATCTCTCATCTGCTAACTCCTCTGCAAGGCGGTCGCCGCCGGACGGTTCTGGGGGAGCTCAGACCCTCCATAGGGAACGAACCACCCGAGGTGTGTTGCCAACGGCGTGGCAGCTACGACGCGCAGGATAGTCCTGGTGACCACGATGGCCGAGAACATGCTTATCATCACCCCGATCGCCAGGGTGAAGGCAAACCCCTGCACGATCGTCGTTCCGAGCTGGTTGGAGAAGTAGTACAGGATCGCGCACGTGATGAGTGTCGAGACGTTGCTGTCCCGAATGGCCGGCCATGCTCGGTTGAAGCCGATGTTTATGGCGGATATCAGCGTCCTGCCGTTGCGTAGCTCGTCCTTCATGCGCTCGAAAATCAGTATGTTGGCGTCCACGGCCATACCTACGGACAGTATCGTCGCGGCCACTCCCGATAGCGTGAGGGTCACCGTGAGCTTGTAGACGGCCAACACCAGCACCGCGTAAATCACCAGCGCCAGCGCAGCGATCAGTCCGGGCAGCCTATAGTAGAAGGCTATGAACAGAAAGACGAGTGCCATTCCCACACCGCCCGCCACGACGCTCTTGGCCAGGGAGTCCGCGCCCAGAATGGCATCGATGTCACGTTCCTGAATGAGCTTGATGGGAACGGGGAGCCTGCCGCCTTCGAGAAGAAACGACTTGTCGCGGACCTCCTCTATGGTGAAGTCCCGTCCCTGAATTATGGCGGTACCGGAGGTTATCGGCGAGGTGACTACCGGCGCGATGAGCTCCTCGCCGTCCAGGAAGATCGCGATGGCGTGATCCCGCTTGCCGGCGATCTCCGTCGTCAGCTCGCCGAATAGGCGGGTGCCCACGGCGTCGAACTCGATGTTGATGATCGGCTGGTCGGTGGTCGCGTTCAGACTTGGATAGGCCCGAGTCAGATTGTCGCCGGACAGACCGAAGTCCTCGTCGGAATAGGCCAGCATCTCGGTGAAGTGCACGGTGGCGTTTTCTCCAACCGTAGCCTGCGCCAACTCCATGGTAAGCTCCGGCTCATCAGGCTCCACGTGACCCGGTTCCACGTTAGGTTCATGGGAGTGCTCCGCGCCTCGTAAGGATGGGGGGAACGGGATGGCGAATTTACTCGTCTCGCCTACACGCTGTATGAACGGTCCTATCTGTTCCCACCTGAGTGTTTCGGCGCCCTCCAGGGAAATCTCGAGGCGGTTGGGAAGAGCAAACTGACTATCCAGCTGAGAGATGCTCAGAATGAGCCCATCGATCACTTCCTGGAACTTGACCGCTCCCGCATCGGTAAACTCGACCACTAAAACAGGCAGGGGTTCGACGTCTTCCTCGGTCCCCCCATCCCCGAAGGGTACGAGCACTTCGCCCTCGGCCAGCTCAACGACATCTTCGACGGACTCTTCTCCCTCCGCGGCCTCGGCTTCGGGCTCGTCGGCTTCAGCGGCCTCTAGCTCCTTCAACAGCACGTTCAAGTCAGCGGCCGTCACGCTGACTATGTCCGCCGGCACGATAACGCCCTCCTGCTCCAGGTCTCTGGGGACGTTGAACCTTCGATGCTTGAATTCGAGGCGAGCGGTCTCCCCGATAATGGACTTGGCTCTTCCAGGGTCCTGCACACCGGGAAGCTGTATCAGCAGCCTGTCCTCGCCTAATAGCTGAATCTTGGGCTCACCCAGGCCGGAGGCGTTAACGCGGCGAAGGATGATCCTCTGGATACCCTCCATGTCGTCCCTATTGGGCGCTCGTTCCTCTCCCGTCGGCGGGTCGATGACGGGTTGGGCCTGGTAGACCAGGTGAGTCCCACCCTGAAGGTCCAGGCCGAGCTTGAGGCCAAGCGGCGTGTCGTCTCCAAACTTCGTGTCCCCAATGGTAAAGGTCTGAAAGCCGAGTAACAGGCCGGCTAACAGCACCAGCAGGCTAATCGAGACCAGTGCCCTTGCGTTCCTACGCACCGCTACCTCCAGATTCCAAGTTGGTCCTTACCAGTTCGTAGGCCTCTTCCTTGTTCATTATGTCCTGGTTTGCCTGGGCTTCATGCACCAGATTTAGCAGCTCTCCGACAAGCCTTCCAGGGGCCAATGCAAACCTATCCATTATATCGTTACCGTCTACCAGTTTAGGAAGGGTTTCTGGTGTCTTTTGTAGTACACCTTCGCGCAGTATATATCCGATGAGGTCCGTGTGGTCTCGCCACTCCTCCTCACCAAGGTTGGGGCCACGGGCCGCCAGATAGTCGGCCATGTTGAGATACAGAACGTCTATGGCCGCGTCTCCTACGTCGCGGTAGTAGCGGTATATCGCCTTTCCGCTGGGCATCTCGCCCTTCTGGGCCATCTGGGTCGGACGCAGGTGATTGTGCACCATGAGCCTCGCCAGAGATACGCCCCGGCCGCTGAATCGCAGTCGCTTCAGGATAGTTTCGACGACCTCGGCGCCGACGGAGTGATGCTTCAGAAAGCGGACCCTCCCGGTGCTCTCGATCGTCTTGGTGGCCGGCTTGGCCACATCGTGAAGCAGGGCCACCACTTTGAGCAGGGTCAGCCTCGTGTGTCCGTCGCTGACCCGCTCGCGGAAATGCTCATCCAGTCCTTCGTACCGGGGCACCAGATCGGCTATGCCGGGTTCCCCATCGGAGACGGCGAAGACCTCCTCGATCTTTCCAGTCGTCTCCACCATGTGGTTGAACACGTCCCAAAAGTGCTCCTTGGGCTGCGTTACCTCCTTGGCCTCCTCGAGCTCGGGTATGATCTTACACAGCAGGCCCAGTCCGTCCAGCATGCGAATGGACTCCGGCGCGCCCGGACAGGCTATGGTCTTGAGGAACTCGTCCTTCACCCTCTCCGGCGCTACTTGTGCTACGAGGTGCGCGTCGGAACGGATTCCGGCGATCGCATCCTCAGAAAGGCGAAACTTCAGCTGGACCGTTATGCGGACCGCCCTCAGCAGCCGGGCAGGATCGTCCTCGAATACGCCTGGCCCCAGTGGCCGCACGACGCCCTCTCGCAGGTCGGACAGCCCATCGTAGGGGTCAAGGAGGCCTCGCCAGGGAGAGTCCGCGACTACCCCGGCCAGAGGAATCGCCATGGCGTCGACGGTGAAGTCCCGCCGCGCGAGGTCCCCGGCGATGCCCTGCGCCGCGCTGTTCAGGTCCACGTATGCGGGACCCTCGCTGGATGGAATGACGACGCGGGCTATGTCCCACTCTTCATGCAACCGCACGAAGCGGCCGCCCAGCTCGTCCGCGAGAGCCCGGCCGGTCCTCTCTACGTCTCCGGCTATCGCGATGTCGACGTCCTCGGTTTCACGGCCCAACAGGGCGTCTCGTACGGTCCCACCCACGAGATAGCCATCGATGCCCTGCGAGTCCAGAAGACCCGCAACCCTTCCGACCAGGTCGGGAAAAGGGCGGGGATTAAACGAGGAAAGCTGCGAGGGCGTGGAGCCTTGTCTATCCATCTCGGGGCCTACGGGACTGGCCGTGTGCGGGTCGAGCGGCTGTCATGACTGATGAGGGGCCGTGTTCACTGGACAAGGCAATCTACTTGATTTTGAGCGTCGCGGGAGTCTCACGGGAGTCCTCGGCGTCCGGCACCAGGAGGCCGCTGTCGGTCTCCTTGAACGAGCCCGAGGTCGCCTCGGGGATTTGCTCAGGCTGCTGCTCAGCATCACTTTCGACAGTTACTTCCGAATCCTTATCTACCGGGATGAGCTTCTCGTGGCTCTCCATGTGGTCGATGTAGAGGATGCCGTCCAGGTGGTCTACCTCGTGCTCGAGCGCCTGGGATAGAATATCCTCGGCCTTCAGCTTAACGACGGTGGCGCTGTGGTCCAGCGCACGGAACTTGACCCACACCGAGCGCTTTATGTTGGCCCTGTAGCCGGGGATGCTGAGGCACCCCTCCTCGACCTCTCGCTCGCCCTCGCGCTGCACTATCTCGGGATTGATGTAAATCCTTACCTCGTCCTCCTCCGGCAGTTGGATGACTATCACGCGGCGGAGCTCGCCGACCTGGTTCGCCGCCAGGCCTACGCCGTTGGCCCCCTTCAGCGTGTCGATCATGCTGTAGGCCAGCTTCAATACGGACTTGTCTATTCTCCTCACCTTCTTCGCACGTCGGCGAAGGATGGGATTGGGAAGCTCCAATATGGGAAGTATGGCCAAGGAACACCTCAGGGAGGTGATTTGCTAATATACCTACGACATATTTACTATCTCAATACGTCGATCCAGAATAAAATATCCTTCGACAGGCTCAGGACAATCGGGCAGAACTGAACCTCACCGTTCGTGGTGAGCTTGTCGAACCATCTTTTGAGATATTGACTTAGTATATGTGATTATAGCCATCCGACCGGCACGCTGTAAAGAATGGCGAAGGTGTTGAAATCGCCGTGGGACGGCGCACCAAGGAGTGCAGGACGACGTGAAGGTAGCTGTAACGGGCTCGTCTGGTCTCATCGGCTCGGCCTATGTGAAAGCCGCGAAAAAGGCTGGAATCGAACTGGTGCGCCTGGTGCGACGTGACCCCTCGCCCGGCCAGAGTGAGTTCAGGTGGGACCCCGAAGCCGGGGAAATAGACGAGGAGGGGCTTGCCGGAGTCGACGCGGTCGTGCACCTCGCCGGTGAGAACATCGGCGCCAGACGATGGTCGAATGCTCAGAAGGCGAGGATTCGCGACAGCCGCGTTAACGGCACCAAGACCATGAGCGACGCCGTGGCCCGACTGGACCCGAGGCCCGACGTTCTCGTGTGCGCGTCGGCCCTCGGATACTACGGAGACCGGGGAGACGATGTATTGACGGAGGATGCGCCCGCGGGCTCGGACTTTCTGGCGAGGGTCGGAGTGGAGTGGGAGAACGCGTCTCGAAGCGCCTCCGAGGC
>JADFQF010000106.1 GCA_022561955.1 Chloroflexota bacterium
CCGGTGCCGATGATAGTCATGTAGAAACCGATGGCGCGGCCTCGCTCCTTCTCCGGAAAGCCGCCGACGACCATCGCCATCGCGTTGGCCTGGATGGCGGCGGCGCCGACGCCTTGAAGGGCCTTGGCGGCCAGCAGCATCGGCAGCACCCGCGAGGAGCCCGCCACTCCAGCGAGCGCCATGAAAAACACGAGGCCTGCCAGGTACACCCTCTCGCGGCCCACTATGTCCGAAACGCGGCCCATCGGCAGCAGGAACGCGCTGGTGGTGAGCACGTACCCCAGGGTGATCCACTGCACGGTCGGGATGTCCGCCCCGAAATGATCTGCGATACGCGGCATGGCGATGCCGACGCCGGACTGGTCCATCACCGTGACGATGAGCCCCGTCGCGACGGCGGCGTACACCCACCACTTGTACCGGTGGCTGGCCGTAACCGTCTGCGACGGCCCTGTAGCTACGCTCAAACCCAAGCTGTTTCTCCGTTCTTCCTCCTCTCCCTTAAGGGAGAGGATTGAGGGTGCTGCGCACACTTAGTGGGGCGGGGCGGGACATGCCTTTGGGCCCCTCTCCTCTCCCTCAGGGAGAGGATTGAGGTGAGGGTGAAACGTATCCCTCCCTCTAGCCACTCCCACGAGGGGAGGGAGGATATTATTTCATAGTGCGAGAGAATGATTCTGGCAAGAGCTTTCTCGCGGCGTGATCGGCTTCAAGAATTCCGGAACGTAAACGAAAAGCCCCATGGGACAGCGAAAAATATCCAACTTAAAACACCGGAGCCACGTGGTCGTTGACGGGCCGGACAAGGCCGGTGCACGAGCATTTCTACGCGGCGTGGGCCTCGGCGACGAGGATATGGCCAGGCCGTTCATCGGCATAGCCGACCTGTCCAGCAACATTACGCCCTGCAACATGCACCTGCACAGGCTGGCCAAGAGGGCCGAAGAGGGCGTGCGAGAGGCCGGGGGCGTGCCATTCACGTTCGGAACCATCACCGTGAGCGACGGCGTATCGATGGGGCACGAGGGGATGAAGGCGTCCCTGGTCAGCAGAGAGGTCATCGCCGACTCCATCGAGACCGTCGCTTTCGCAGAGGCAATGGACGCGCTCATCGTCGTTGGCGGCTGCGACAAGAACACCCCGGCCGCGTTGATGGCCATGGTCCGGCTAAACATACCCTCTGTCTACGTGTACGGTGGGTCCATCCAGATCGGGTCTTACAAGGGCAAACCCATGAACGTACAGGACGTCATGGAGGGCGTCGGAGCGTTTTACGGGGGTGCTCTGAGCCTGGATGACCTGGACGGCCTCGAACGCGCCGCATGCCCTGGCGAGGGCGCCTGTCCCGGCATGTTCACGGCGAACACGATGGCCACGGCGGCTGAGGCCATGGGCATGGCGCTCCCCGGCTCCGTCTCCATCCCCGCCAACGACCCAAGAAACCTGGACGCGGCGTTCAACGCGGGAAAGGCCGTCTACCGCTGTCTCGAGCTGGGGTTGAAGCCAAGAGACATCGTGACGCGGCAGGCACTGGAAAACGCAATCACGGCTGTGCTCGCCCTGGGCGGCTCCACCAACGCCGTGCTGCACCTTCTGGCTATCGCCCACGAGGCCGAGGTCCCTCTGAATATCGACGACTTCGACGAGATGAGCCGTAGAACTCCGTACATTTCTGACCTGAAGCCGGGCGGCCGCTACGTCATGGCCGACCTCGACGCGATAGGCGGCGTGCCGATGGTGCTGAAGGAGCTTTTCGATGCCGGGCTGCTTCACGGCGAGACACAGACCGTGACCGGCCTGACACTCGCGCAGAATCTAGCTTCGGTGAGCGCAAGACCCGACGGGGATGTCATACATCCCGTGAGTGCTCCACGAAGCGCCACGGGCGGCCTCGCGATTCTCAGGGGCAATCTCGCAACCGAGGGAGCGGTCATGAAGGTGTCGGCGACGGCACATCTCAAGCATCAGGGTCCCGCCAGGGTATTCTCCAGCGAACGCGAGGCCTTCAAGGCGGTCATCGAGGGCAACGTAGTCGCGGGCGACGTCGTGGTCATACGGTACGAAGGCCCCAGGGGCGGACCGGGCATGCAGGAGATGCTCTCGGTGACCTCCGCCATGGTGGGTCGGGGACTGGACGACAGCACGATGCTGATAACGGACGGCAGGTTTTCCGGGGCGACCAGAGGTCCTATGATAGGCCACGTGGCCCCGGAGGCCGCAGTCGGAGGCCCCATCGCGCTCATAGAAGACGGCGACACCATCGAGATGGACGCCGAGAAGAGGCTGCTGGAGCTAAAGATATCCGAGGATGAGATGAAGGCGAGGCGCGCCCGTTGGATGCCGCCCAAGCCCAACTACGAGCGAGGCGTGCTCGCCAAGTATGCCAGGCTCGTCTCCTCCGCATCCGCAGGCGCGGTGACGACTTGACGGCGTCCGGAGCGACCGCTTTACTCATACGAAACATATAAGGTCCCAACATCGAATGCGAACCAGGAAGTGAGAAGCTAAAAAGATGAAGATTGAATCAGTCCAGACGATACTCGCCGAGGACAAGTGGCTGCTGGTTAAGATCACGACCGATGACGGAATCGTAGGCATCGGCGAAGCCGGGCTGCACGGTGTGCCGGAGGCCGCGGAGGCGGCCATCAACACCTTTGCACGGTACCTGGTGGGCAAAGACCCTCTCCGGATCGAGCATCACTTTCAGTACCTCTACCGCTTCTCCCATTTCAGAGGGGCGGCCATCATGGGCGCGCTGTCCGCCATAGACATCGCACTATGGGACATCTCCGGCAAGCACTTCGAGGCGCCGGTTTACGTCCTCATGGGCGGCAAGGTCCGAGACAAGGCCCGCGTGTACATGCACGTGAACGGCGACACCGTAGAGGACCTCTACGCCAACGCCAAGGCGGCGGTGGACGAGGGTTTCACGGCGCTGCGCTTCACGCCCTTCGTCGAGAACTCCCAAACGCAATACTACAACCAGCGGTACTCGGCCATGATCGCCGAGGCGAGGCAACGCGTCGCGGCCGTTCGCGAAGCGGGGGGAAACGACATTGACGTTTGCGTGGAGATACACCGGAGGCTGACGATACCGGAGGCCATCGAGCTGGCGCGAGCCATCGAGGAGTTCAGGCCATTTTTCTTTGAAGACCCGACGACACCGGACAGCAACGAGTCCATGGGAGAGATCGCACGAAGCATCAATATCCCGATAGCCACCGGCGAGCGCATACACACGATCTGGGAGTTTCGCGAGCTGCTACAGCAAAAGGCCGCGCGATACATACGGCCCGACGTCTGCCTCGCAGGAGGCCTCACCCACTGCAAGAAGATAGCCGCCGTCGCTGAGTCGTTCAGTGTCGGAGTCATACCACACAATCCCCTTACGCCCATCAGCACCGCAGCCTGCGTGCAGCTGGACGCTTGCATTCCCAACTTCGTCTTGCAAGAGTACACGGGAGAGGACAAGCCGCCCAAGAGCCTCATGGTGAAGAAGCCGCTCAAGCTCGAAAAGGGCTATCTGATAATACCGGAGGAGCCCGGCATCGGCGTCGAGATCAGCGACGAGTTTTTCGCCACGCACAAGTACACACCTCGACCATTAAACACGCCGTTGAGGGAGGATGGGTCGGTCGCGGACCGTTAGCGCACATCTGACAGTGGCTCGCGCTCGTACTTGACGACGAGCGCCGTGTCGTGGAGTTCGACCCTCGCTCAACGACACGGCGAATCGGCCCCTGGCCGCGGGCGTATGCCTCTTACCGACCGCGTGGAGAATTGCTAGAATTGCAAAAGAGCTTGTGATACATTGCACATATGGCAGCTAACTCCGACATTGCGTTTGCCCCAAACGAGATAGGGCCGGCCGATTCCAAGGCTTCGGCGCTTATTAGGAACGGCCTGCTCGCCATTAGCGCCATCCTCATGGCGTTGACCCTCTACATGGTCTTCTTCTGGGTCCCAACTGAGTTCAACCTCGGCGTATCGCAGCGCATCTTCTACTTCCACGTGCCGCTGGGATGGCTCGGAATGCTATCGATCGTGATCGTGGCCATTGCCAGCTTGATGCACCTTGCCACGGGCTCCGAAAAGTGGGACAGCCTGGCCTATTCGACAGCGGAGCTTGGGGTCGTCTTCGCCAGCCTGATCCTCGTAACGGGTGTGATATGGGCACGAGGCGACCTGGGCTGGTGGTGGACCTGGGACGCGAAGCTCACGACCACGTTGATGCTCTGGTTCATCTACGTGGGTTACCTGATGGTCAGAGCGTACGCCCCTCAGGGCTCTCAGGGGGCCCGCTACGGCTCCATCGTGGCGCTGATAGGGGCCATCGACGCGCCCATAATCTACATGGCGACCATCTGGTGGCGCACCGCGCATCCGGAGCTGAACACGGGGCCGCTGGCCGAGGAGGGCGACGCTCTGGGATCAACGCGTATCTTCGTCACCCTGATGGTCTCACTGGTCACCTTTACGTTCCTATATATCTATCTGCTCGTGGAAAGATACTCCCTGCGAAGGACGGAATCGGCCCTGGATGATTTGCACAAGATTTCCACTTAAAAAGATTATTCTCTCTGGACTGGTCCCGGTCGCCGTCTGGCTTGCGTTTCTGGCCAGTGAGACGGCAGTGTTTGCGTACAGCGGCATTACTGCGATGGCCGAACCGATAGCCGATGCTCTGGAACATACGCGCGGCGAGTCTGAATTGCCGTGGCTTTTCGCAGTGTATATAATTACATGGGCGGCATTTTTCGGGTACACCTTCGTCATGTCGCAACGACAGCGGGAGATGCGCCGGGAGATCGATATCCTGAGGCGCGTGATCACCGAACGCGAAAGTCGGGCAACATCGGGCGACCCCGAATGATGGATTCAGTGCGGCCCAGAGGATGAGGACCAGGGGTAGATGAGGTCAATGGATAACATTAGTTTAGACACTTCTTTGCCCGCGCTCCCGGAAGAGGACTCCGGCAAGGGACTCCTTTCGGGCAACGCAAAGATTATCATCGGAGCGATAGTGCTGATTGGCGCCCTGGGCTACTTTGCCTTCATGGCCTTTCAGAGCGCCACGGTCTACTACTACACGGTCAGCGAGATGATCGACGTGGGCGCCACGCCCGAAGGCAAACTCGTGAGGGTGAGCGGCAAGCTCGTGCCGGTGTCTTTCGAGCGAGCGGAAGAGTCCACCATCGCCAGCTTTACGCTGACCGACGGCGCCGAGACATTGGATGCCTTGCATAACGGCGTATTTCCAGACCTATTCTTCAACGAACACTCGGAGATTATCCTGGAAGGCAAATACGGCTCAGACGGCGTATTCGCCAGCCAGAACGTGATCGTGAAGTGCCCGTCAAAGTACATAGCGGTGGACGAAGAAGAGGAAGCCGGGCAGAACAGCTAGCCGGCCGCACTCTCGAACCGCCGAAGCAGCCGTCTCAAATGTACGCCGCCGCAAACACCCGTTAACTTTCCTTGTCGAGGACGCTCCTGATTTTTTTGGCCAGATCGACAGGGGTGAAGGGCTTCCGCAGGAAATCAACCGTCGGCTGAAGTATGCCCTGCGGCAGCGATTCGTTATCGGCGTACCCCGAGGTCAAAACGACGGGGACGTTTGGTGAGATCTGAGCCAGTCTTTCCATCAGTCCCACCCCACCCATGAGGGGCATGATAATGTCCGACAGCACGAGATCCACGGAGACCGCATCAGGACTCTCCAGCAGCCTTAGTGCTTCGTCTCCGTTGGCTGCCTCGTAGACCTCGTATCCCAGGTCTCGAAGCGAGTATACAGTCACATTTCGAACCATTACCTCGTCTTCGACGATTAGAATCGTCTCGGTCCCCCGCGGCAACGGCGTACTGGCCAAGGCCTTGTCAATAGAACCTGCCGTGGGTTTAATCCTTGGCAAAAAGACCTTGAATTTCGTACCTTCTCCTGGAGTGCTGTCCACTTCAATATCCCCCCCTGCTTGTTTTACTATGCCGTAGCAGGTCGAGAGGCCGAGGCCGGTGCCCTTGTCGG
>JADFQF010000107.1 GCA_022561955.1 Chloroflexota bacterium
GCTGAACCTTGTGCAATACCATCCCTATATAAAAAATCGCCATCGGGGAACTGGACAAGAAACAGTGAAGATAACGAGAAGGGGAATCGGGTTCGGCGCCGTCATCATAGTCGTGATAGGCCTTCTCGTATTATTGGGAATCGGCCTCGCCAACAGCGCGCCAGTGACCGGCCGCAGCGGCTTCACCAGAATCGGCAAGCCCGCGCCGGAGTTCAAACTGTCGCTCTTTGATGGGGGTGAGGTCGACCTGGCAACGTACCGGGGCAAGCCCATCGTCATAAACTTCTGGGCGTCTTGGTGCGTCCCATGCCGACAGGAGGCGCCCATACTCGAACGGCTGTGGCGGTCCTATAGGGAAGAGGGCGTCCAGTTCGTCGGCGTGGACATTCAGGACGCCGAGGTCGATAGCTTGAGGTATCTTCGAGAATTCGACATCACGTATCCCAACGGACTGGACACGGACGGCAGAATTACCGTGGATTACGGCGTCATAGGCATCCCCGTGACCTTCTTCATAAATCGCCAGGGCATCGTGGTAAGGCGCTGGGTCGGCGCGGTCAGCGAAACTCGCATGACGCAGTGGGTCCAGGAGCTGGCTGAGGGCGAGGCCCCAACCGGTGAAGTGGAGGCCGAAAACCTGGAGGGCTTCAGGACGCTGAACTGATTTTGCCCTGGAGCATTCCAGAGCCGGGACGAGTTAGCATAGTCGTTGTTCTTAATAAAATGGGCCAATGAGACTTCGAACTGGTATCTTGCGGGAGCGCAAAACTAATGAATAGGATACGCCTGTGTCGCGGTGGTCTCCCCGAACTCGCTGCATTTGACACTCTTCGTGCCCGTAGATTTCTCAGGGCCCGAATCGCTTCGACAATTCTTACGGCTGTGTTCCTGCCGGCGCTTCTCGCGGGCTGCGGCTCCAACGGCGCAACGACATCCGTCGAAAACGATGCAGGCCGCGAAATCTATATGCAGAACTGCGTGATCTGCCACGGCGATTCCGTGACGGGTGAGAACGCCCTACCAAGAGCACCGGTCCACGGCCCTGAAGGCCATACGTGGCACCACGCGGACGGACAGCTAACGGGCATCATTAACGGCACAAACAGCTTCCCCGGCAGGTCGATGCCTTCCTTTGGAGACAAGCTTACAGAGTCCGAGATAACGTCCGTTTTGGAGTACATCAAGGCCGGCTGGCTGCCTGAGCAGCTGAGCTTCCACGCTGAAGTCTCAGAAAACTGGAAGCAGCTCACAGGAGGTGACGGCAACTAGGCTCTTTTTCGTCCGTGCACCCCATGGTTATCAGATAATCCAGCCATTCCAAGACCGAGCTCCGCGAGATTGCCGAGGGTCGCTTTCGGACGGTGACTCGCCCTAGTTGCCGACGCTCTTGTGGTATCATCGGCGCTGGAAACTGGACGAAACATTCAGGACATGGCGCAATGACCACTGTCATCAAGAACACGACGATAGTCACGGGCGACGCCCACCGTACGCTGCTCTACGGCTCGGCGATCGTTATCGAGGACGGGCACATATCGGAGCTGGGCGACTCGAAGGAGATCGAGTCCAGATACCCTGCGGCGGAGATGCTGGACGGTCGGGGCAAGGCGGTCTTCCCCGGCCTTGTCAATTGCCACACGCACCTGTTGGCGGTCACCGATCGCGGCATCCTCGAGGACTTCGGCTTTCCGACAACGCTGGCGTTCCCGGTTACGGGCCGGTCCATGCTGACGCCCGATGAACGCAAGGTAATGGCACTGCTCGCCGCCATAGAGGCGATACGAAGCGGCACGACCTGCCTCCTCGAGATATCGTCGAACATACCGGAGTATGCCCACGAGCTGGCCGACACAGGCCTGCGGCTCGTTCTCGCCGAGAATATCAACGACCTCGACGAAGAGGAGGCCAGACGCGGCAGCTACCGGTTCCTGGACAGCAAGCTCGACGCCGGGCTTCAACGAAGCACCGACCTCATCGAAGAGTGGCACGGCCGTGAGAATGGCCGTGTGACATGCTTCGTCGCGCCTCACGCGCCCGAAAACTGCTCGCCCAACCTGCTGAGGCGCAGCCGAGATATGGCGGACGAGCGCGGCCTCGGCTACACGATCCACCTGTCCCAGAGCCACATCGAGGTCGAGGCCGTCATGCGGACGCGCGGCGTGCGGCCGACCCAATACCTGTTCGCCAACGGCCTGCTGGGCCCACGCCTCGTTGCGGCACACTGCCGATACGTCGACGCGTCGGAGATCGCCCTGCTGGGCCAGACGGGCAGCGCCGTCTCCAATAACGCGGCCATCGCGGCCCGTCGCGGGGCCGCGGCGCCGGCCAAGGAGTTGCTGGACGCCGGCTGCACCATGGGGATGGGGACCGACAACATGGCCGAGGACATGGTGGAGGTCATGCGCACGGGGCTGTTCGCAGAGCGCGTACGGCGCAACGACGAGATGCATCCGGGGCCCGACGACGTCCTGGAGTGGGCGACCAGCGGCGGCGCGAGAGCACTGGGAATGGGCGACAGCATCGGCTCCCTGGAGGCCGGAATGAAGGCGGACCTGTTCATGGTCGACGTCATGCGGGCCCACCTGGTGCCGACCAACCGCATAGTCTCGTCCTTCGTTCACCAGGGACAGCCCGCGGACATCACGGACGTCATGGTGGACGGGCGCTGGCTAATGCGCGACTCCAAGATCAAGACGATCGACGAGGCCGACATCGTTCGTCAGGCGGAACGCATCGGCCATGCGGCGTGGTCGCGGGTCATCGAAAAATACCCGGACATCCCGTTTCCCATAAGGCTCCCTCCCCGTCCGCTGGGCGACTAGGTGGCCATTCGAGACTATTCAATCAATCGCGTGTACTGGAGGAATAAGCATGAAGATCGGCTTTATTGGACTCGGAAACATGGGCGGAGGCATGTCGGCCAACGTCTTGAAGGGCGGGTATGACCTCACCGTTCACGACCTCAGGAGGGAGGCCGCGACGCCCCTCCTGGAATCGGGCGCCGATTGGGCCGACACTCCCGGAGAGATCGCCGCCGCGTGCGACATCGTCTTCACGTCCCTGCCGACTCCCCGTGAGATCGAGGCCGTAGCTCTGGGCGAAGACGGGATATTCGACAACATCAAGCCCGGTGCGGTCTATCTCGATCTCAGCACCGGCTCGCCGACCCTCATTCGCCAGATCCACGCTAAATTCGCCGAGAAGGGCGCGCACGTGCTGGACGCCCCGGTCAGCGGCGGCACCATAGGCGCACGTACGGGAAAGCTGGCGATCATGGTCGGCGGAGACAAGGACGTATTCGAGCGGTGCCGGCCCATCCTGGAGTCCTTCGGCGACAGGGTCAGCTACAAGGGCGATATCGGCTCCGGCACGATTTGCAAGCTCATGCACAATACCGTCGTGTACGGACTCCAGACCATCGTCGCCGAGTGCCTCACGCTGGGAGTGAAGGCGGGCGTCGACGCCAAGGCGGTCTTCGATGCCATAGCCGATGGAAGCGTCGGCCGAGGGACGATGTTCAGCTACACCTTCCCGGAGACGTACCTCCAGGGCAACTTCGATCCGGCCCACTTCATGCTGAAGCTGGCCCACAAAGACGTTGGCCTGGCGATGGAGCTTGGCCGGGAGTTCGGTGTGCCGATGGCCGCGGGCAACCTCGCTCATCAAGAGATGACGGCGGCCCTGAACAGGGGCTGGCAGGACCGCGACTCCAGGGTGGCGATGCTGCTCCAGGAGGAGCGCGCCGGCAACATCGAGGTGCGCATCGAAAAGGAGTAGCTCGCGACCCACTCGGACAGTACCGACATCCCTTCTCCCCCGCGTGGGAGAAGGCTAGGATGAGGGGGAAAAGCCTCGGACGCGGTAACGGCCCCCTCCCTCTAGCTCCCTCCCACGCGGGGGAGGGAAGACATTACGTTGCCACCGTCGTAGAGATGAAATCAGGAATTGGAAAAAGGGGAAACGTCGAATAATAAAATCTCCCTTCTCCCCTCGTGGGAGAAGGCTAGGATGAGGGGGCGTCTAGGGCGCTCGATCAGACAAAGGAGAAGTGATCGAATGAGCAGCGTGCGTGAGCCCGAACGTGTCGACACAGTCATAATCGGCGGCGGCCAGGCGGGCCTATCGGTTGGGCGCAGCCTGTCCAGGCGTAATCTCTCATTCGTGATTCTCGACGCCGACGACCGGATAGGCGACTCCTGGCGGAACCGGTGGGACTCACTCCGCCTGTTCACGCCAGCCCGATATAACGGCCTTACGGGAATGCCCTTTCCCGCTCCAGCCCACTCGTTTCCCACGAAGGACGAGATGGCCGATTACCTGGAGGGCTACGCTGCACATTTCGAATTGCCGGTCCAGAGTGGTATAAAAGTCGACAAGCTTTCCAGAGAGGGAGACCGGCTTGTTGTGGAGTCGGGCGACCGACGATTCGAGGCCGACAACGTCGTGGTGGCGATGGCGAATTACCAGAGTCCACGGGTCCCCAAGTTCGCCCCAGAGTTGGACCGCGACATCGTCCAGCTGCATTCCAGTGAGTACAGAAACCCATCCCAGCTGCGGGAAGGCGGCGTCCTCATTGTGGGGGCAGGCAACTCCGGCTCGGAGATCGCGATGGAGCTCGCAGAAAAGCATCCGATTTGGATGTCCGGCAAGGGCACCGGCCATATACCGTTCCGCATTGAGGGGCTGGCGGGGCGACTTCTCCTGGTCCAACTGGTACTCCGATTCCTCTTCCACCATGTGTTGACCGTAAGTACGCCGATCGGTCGAAAGGCGAGGCCCAAGATTCTTTCCGGTGGCGGGCCGCTCATACGGGTAAAGCCAAAGGACTTGGCCGCCGCCGGAATCAGACGAGTCCCACGAACCATGGGGGTTCGAGAGGGCCTGCCGGTGCTCGAGGACGAAAAGGTCCTGGACGTGGCTAACGTGATCTGGTGCACGGGATTTCATCCTGGCTTTTCGTGGCTCCAGCTCCCCGTCCTTGACCAGGATGAGCCGATACACGAACGAGGCGTTGTCACCACGGAGCCGGGACTCTATTTCGTAGGTCTGACGTTCCTTTATGCTTTGTCGTCGTCGATGGTTCATGGCGTTGGCAGGGATGCCGAGCGCATCGCCAGGGCCATCGCGTCTCGGACTCGCTGAGGTCCGGACCCGAGGGAAATAGCGGTGGGAGCATCGTCCCACGAGGCTGGCCTAGATCAGCTCGCGGCGTAGTCCAGCTTCACGCGGACCAGCTCCATGAACTCGTCCACGTCGGCCTCGCTGCATATCGGAAACCTCACCTGTTTGGTGGCGTGCCCACCCGACGTCGTGGAGACCGTTTGCCGAAGGCCCGGGGAGATTTCCTGAGCGTGCATGATCAGCGGCTGAAGGGTGTTTACGCCCACGAAGACCGTTGCTCTGAGCTCAGAGCCAAAGTTGTGGATGTGGAAGAGCTGCGTCTTTCCCAGGTAATAGGCGGGCGTCCACTCCCGGCAAAATGCGTCGAAGAGAACGCGTTCCTCGACGCCGCCGAGGGACAGCGTCGAATCGCGCAGCCTCTCGACGAGCGCCGCTCGGTCCTCCCGCATCTCGTCGATGAGGCTCGGCACCGATGGCTTTTCTTCAGCATCAGGGTGCATGCTACTTTCCAATCTTCGCTATCCGTTGATCGAGTCGGTTGACGGAAACGAGCTCTGCGAGTCGAGTGTAACAGCAAATAAGCCTTGACTGAGCATGTCGGCATTAGGACGATCTTTGCCCGATAATGGAGATTTCGAGGGCGACCCTATAACATGATGTGCGAGCTGAAAGTTCACGGCGCTCGTGACGGCGGAGAGCGTATTTCCGGTTATCGTCTAGTTCGTCTTATAAGCGGAGACTTGGGAGGGAGCATTATGGATATTGGAGTAGGCCTGCCGGCAACCATACCTGGGGTTGAGCCGAGCTTGATTGTCGAGTGGGCGCGCAAGGCAGATGACGGCCCTTTTACCAGCCTTGGCGCTCTTGACAGGCTGGTTTATCCAAATTTCGAGTCGCTGA
>JADFQF010000108.1 GCA_022561955.1 Chloroflexota bacterium
TTACTCGTCCGCCGTCCTGACGGAGGCCCTGGAGCGACACGGCTTCGATGTCGAGCCTGGAGTGGGCGGTGTCGAGACCGCCTTTCGCGCAACGATCGAAGGGGGCGCCGGCGATGGACCGACGGTAGCCTTTTTGGCTGAATACGACGCGTTGCCGGAAATCGGCCACGGCTGCGGCCACAATCTCATAGCCATATCGAACCTGGGGGCAGCCCTTGGCGCAAAGGCCGTGGCGGAAGAGCTCTCGGGCCGGGTCGTCATCCTGGGCACCCCCGCGGAGGAGGGAGGCGGAGGCAAGCTTCAGCTCATAGACGCGGGCGTGTTCGACGGTGTCGATGTGGCCCTCTCGTCCCATCCATCCTCCAACACCACCACCATCCCCACAGACATACCCATCGACGAGAAGTGGAGCCTCGCCATGGTGGGCTATCGCTACGTCTACCACGGTAAGGCGTCTCACGCGGCGGCGGCTCCCCAGGAGGGTGTTAACGCCCTCAATGCCGTCATCCGACTGTTCACTGGAATAGACGCCCTCAGGCAGCACCTGCGGTCCGACGTGCGAATCCACGGGGTCATCACGGACGGGGGTCTCGCGGCAAACGTAGTGCCGGACTTTGCCGCGGCCGACTTCATGCTGAGGTGCCTGGACCGCGAATACCTGGGAGAGGTAACCGACAAGGTCAGGGCGGTCGCTGAAGGTGCGGCGCTGATGACCGGCGCCACTCTCGAGGTCCTCGACGCCGATCCCCTGTACGACAACGTTCGTCCAAACGCGGCCCTGTCCAGGATCGCCAAGGGCCACGCCGAAGCCGTCGGGCTGGCGTTGGACCCGGCGCCGCCTGGGGCAGGCAAGGGCGGCGCCTCGACCGACTTCGGCAACGTCAGCCAGGTCGTTCCCGCCTACTACACGAGGTTCGCCGTGAGCAAGGACCCCGTGCCGGGCCACTCGCTGGCCATGGTCGCCGCCGCCAAGACGGACCTGGCCCACGACAACGCGATCGCCGTGGCAAAGCTCCTGGCGTTGACGGCGTGCGATATTATCGGCAGCCCCGAGCTACTGGCCCAGGCCGTCGAGGAGTTCAAGGAGCGCGCAACTTATTGATAGCGGTGCGGGTCGAGACGTCGGGTGACCGTCGATATGATGTTATGACGAGTGGATTTCAAAAAGACTAACTAGAAATACCCATCGCAATCCCGCTTTTCGCGGAAGACGCCGAACTCGCTCGGATGCACACTTGGCGATTGAGCTATATCTCGATGTGTCGGCACACCGAAGAGGAATCGGAAAGACGATTTCGCTGGGTGCAGCGTCGATAGTCGAATCGACGAGCGGGTTGAATGGAGCATAACCCTTCAGGACAACACGGACCGGGCCTGTTTGAAGATCCCCTGGCCTCGCACCTCAGCGTCCTCAGAAGCTACGCCCGCCTCGCCATCATCGAGAAGCGCCCGCTGACTGACGCGCAGGAGCTGGAAAAGGAGCGGCGCTTCAAGAAGTTCGTGGAGCTGGGCGGGTTCTACAGGATGTCCGAGCGGGAGATGGTCTCGTTACTGCTCAGAGGCGTCGTGAACGACCACACCAGGTGCTGGTGCGCCAGGTGCCGCGAGGCCTTCGAGCAGGACGAAGGCTCGCGAGAGTAGCGTCAAACGATCGGCCATCGCGACGGATAGGACACGCCGACCCGCTCCAGCAGGCCTTCCCCCAGCGACTGGACCTTCTGGATCAGCTCCCACTCGTCGATAAACGTCGGCTTGTGGTCCTCCACCACGATTCGGCCATCGACCATCACCGTATGAACGCTCCGGCCGTCGGCGTTATAGACCAGATTGCTTACGGGATCATGAAGGCTTCTCCACTCGGGCCTCCTGGTGTCGAACAGCACGAGGTCTGCCTTCTTCCCAACCTCGATCGAGCCGATCTCGTCCTCCATGCCCAAGGCCCGTGCGCCGTTGATCGTCGCCATCTCAAATGCGGTCTCAGCGGGGATCATGGACGTGTCTTCCCGCGAGTCCTTGTAGACGATGGCCGCCAGGTACATGGAGCGCATCGTCTCGATGAGATTCGAGTTGTTGCCCGCATCCGTGCCCAGACAGACGCAGACACCCATCTCCAGCATCTCCGGCAGCATGCCGTGTACCGACAGGCCTCCTCCGGACTTCAGGGCGGCCGTCGGACAGGTGACCCCCTTCGTATGCGTGCGCGCCATGGCCTCGATCTCCGCGACATCGACGCCGATCAGGTGGGCCAGCAAGACGTTGGGGCCCAGTACTCCGATGTCTTCCAGGTACTGGACGGGGCGCATCCCGAACTCGTCGAGGTGGGCCTTCACCGATGAAACGCCGTTGGACTGGTGCATCGTCATGCCCGTCTCGTACCGGTCGGCCAGTCCCTTCGCCGCCTCGAGAAGCTCGCGGGAGCAGTAGTCGGCCGCGAAGGGCATCGCCCACGCCCGCACCCTGCCGCCAAGGGAGCCGTCGTAGTCCCTGATGGTGCGCTCCATCAAGGAGGTGGCTTCGCTCGTCGAGTAGACCGGCACGTTCAGCGGGTTCGGCCTGTCCGAGACCTGCGTACCGACGATTATTCGGCAGCCCGACTCTTCATAGGCCATCATGCACGCGTCCAGGTACTTCGTGCTGCCGGGGTCCAGAAAGCAGGTGGTGCCGTACTTCAGAAGCTCGGTTATGCCCAGGAGCGAGGTGAAATACTCCTCCTCCTCGGTCATCGCCCCCTGGAGTCTGAAGACCGTTGGGAGGTAGTCGGCGCCGAGGTCGTCCGGGAAGACTCCCCGCACGGCGTGGGCGTAGCTGATGTGCATGTGTCCGTTGACGAAGCCCGGCGTGACCACCATCTCACGGGCGTCGATTACCCGGTCCGCTGCGATGCCGGACAGCTCCTCCGCCTTGCCTACCTGGGCGATGCGGCCGTCCTGGACCACGATGGTGCCGTCCCGGATTATCCTTCGCGTCTCGTCCACAGTAACGATGAACTTCGCGCCTTCGATCTTCGTTATTTTCGGCATACTCATTTCCGGCTCCGCTGTAGATGGCCTATCGCACCAGGTTCATGAACTCGGCGCTCTTGAGATCCTTCTCCAGAATGAAACGTATGTAATTCCTCAGCAGGCGCTCCATCTCCGAGACGAGCGTGGGCGCTACCTCCAGGGCATCTACCCTATCGTAGCTGCTTTCGCGCCGGAGGAACCTGAAGACTTTCATGGCGTTCATGGACAGCGGTATCAGCGCTTCGCTGGAGTGCTTACGGCAGCCCGGGCACAGGACGCCGCCGCTCATCGGCGCGAAGAGGTGGTCAGCGGGCTCCAGCGTCTCTCGGCACTCCACGCAGCTGATGATCTCCGGCTCGTACCCCGAATCGACGAGCAGATGCAGCTCAAAGTGGCGGACGAGAAGCTCGGGATTCTGAGCGCTTTCCAGCCAGCTCAGCGTCCGAAGGACCCTGTGGAACAGTGAGTAGCCGGCAGCCCCCTCCGTCGAAAAGGCGTCGACAAGCTCGGCGATGTAGAGGCCCATGGAGACCCGCTGAAGATCGTCCCTCACGGCACGGAAGCTGTTCAAGCCCTGGGCCTCGTTGACCGTATCCAGGTTTCGGCCCATCGTCAGCGATACCGAAGCGTGGCTCAGCAGCTCCAGGTGTCCGGCGAGCCTGCTCTTGGTGCGGCGAACGCCCTTGGCAACGGCCCGCACCTTCCCGAGGTCCGGCGTCAGAAGCGTAAGGATGCGGTCGGCTTCGCCCAGCGGAGTCTGCTTGAGGACGACCGCCTCGGTCTTATATGTGCGAATCCTTGGTGTATTCATGGCTGGCTGAGTTGAATTGTAGCGTCATGGGGGGAAGAAATACAGCTAGAAATCCTGGCGGCCCTCCATGGCGTGCGCCAGCGTGACCTCGTCGGCATATTCCAGGTCACCGCCCATGGGAAGGCCGCGTGCGGGACGCGTGATGCGCATGCCCAGGGGCTCGATGAGGCGGTGCACGTACATGGAGGTCGCCTCGCCTTCGAGATTGGGGTTGGTTGCCAGGATGACCTCCTCGACCTCGTTGCCCTTCAGCCGTTCCAAGAGAGGTGCGATCTTAAGGTCTTCCGGGCCTATGCCGTTCATCGGCGAAATTACGCCGTGCAAGACATGATAGAGCCCCTTGTACGAATGAGTCCGCTCCATGGCCAGGACGTCCAGCGCCTCTTCGACGACGCAGATGCGGGACCTGTCGCGTGTCGGGCTGGAGCATATGCCGCAGAGGTCGGACTCCGTGATGTTGAAGCACTGGGAGCAGAGGATGATTCTTTCCTTGACCGCGACGATGGCATCGGCCAGGGAGCGTGCGTCCTCCTCGGGCATTCGGATCATGTAGTAGGTCAGTCGCTGGGCGCTCTTGGGCCCTATGCCGGGCAGCTTGTGGAACTCGTCCACGAGCCTCGCCACGGGCGCAACGCCGGATGTGCCGTCAGTGGTCATGCGTATACCTACGTCAGCCCCGGGATGTTCAGGCCGCCGGTGAGCGCGCCCATCTTGGACTGGGCCATCTCCTGCGCCTTCTCCATGCCCTCGTTGACCGCGGCCATGACCAGGTCCTGCAGCATCTCGACGTCGTCGGGGCTGACCGCATCGGGGTCGATCGTCAGCGATTCGATCTTCATCTTTCCGCTCACGACGACCTTCACGACTCCGCCACCGACGGACGCCTCCACCGTGGCGCTCTCCAGCTCCTCCTGCATCTTCAACATCTGCTTTTGAAGCTCCTGTGCCTGGCGGAGCATCTTTCGATTCATCACCGCTCTTCTTCCTCCTTTTCGCTTAGGACGCTTGCCCCCATGGACTGGGCCGCCCGCACCAGGTGGCTGCGCTGGGCAACACTCTGGCCCGATGCGCCGTTGCCTCCGTTTGCCATCTCCAGCTGCAGCTCGTACGGCGAGCCCATGGCCTTCGTCAAGACTTCGTTAATCTTACGCCTCGTCTCCGGGTCATCGAGCTCTTTTTCCATGCGTTCCATGTTGGAGCGGTGCGGGAATCTGACGATAACGGCGCCGTCCACTATCTGTCTCTCACGGGTACCGATCAAGAGCCCGCCGACCTTGAAGCTGGTCCCCACCCGCCTGAGTGCGCCCGTGATGTCTCTCCACAGGTGCTCCAGCCTGGCGCCGGCCTCCTCGGGCAACGGTCCGGAAGTAGCAGGGACCGGCTCCTCTTTTCGAGGTCTCGGCGGAGGCGGGGCGTATCCTGCGCTCGGTGTGTTCGGTGTGCTCGGCTGACGCTGTGGGCTCGGCCGAGAAGGCGCCGACGCCGGTCTCTCTCGAACGGCCTCAGCGGTCACCGGCCTTGCGGGCTGCGGCGCGGCAACCGGCGCAGGCTCGGTGCTGGACTGTACCATGGCGAGCTCCAGAGGCAGCGTAGACGACGTATCCCTCCTGAAGTCGGCCTCGCCGAACGTCTTCAGCGCCAGCACCGTGTGCTCTAGCGTGGCCGTGTCGGCAATCTCGACCAGTCGCTCCAGCGTCTCGTCAGGGTAGCCCAGAGATGACGCGGCGCCCGTC
Organism: Chloroflexota bacterium; assembly: GCA_022561955.1. Next base: position 5,547 of record JADFQF010000108.1, read on the forward strand.
TTCAGGAGCAGCACCGCCCTGAGGAACTCCATCGTGCCCCGATGAAGCTGCCGAAGGTCGTTGCCCTGTCCGGCCACCTCGTTTATGAGGGTCAGGCCCTCCTTGATCGACCTGCCCACGATGTGACCCACCAGCTCCAGCGCCATCTCGTCCCCGCCGAGGCCGAGCAGGTCGCGAACGTTCTCCTCGGATATCGGCGAGCCGTATGAGACGATGACCTGCTCCAGCAGGTTCTCCGCGTCTCGCAGGCCGCCGTTGGAGGCCCGGGCTATCAGCTGGAACGCCTCCGGGCTAACCTCTACGCCCTCCTCTTTGCATATGCCTTCGAGCTTGCCGATCATTCTATCCAGGGGGATGCGGCGAAACTCGAAGCGTTGGCATCTCGAAATTATGGTCAGGGGGACCTTGTGTGCCGCGCTTGTGTATCTAATGAAGATGGCGTGACTCGGCGGCTCTTCC
>JADFQF010000109.1 GCA_022561955.1 Chloroflexota bacterium
GAATCGATCGGATGCTCGACAATCTGCTGGACGTGGAGGAAGTCGGGATCGGGGCGGCGGATCGTCAGGTGGATCTTGTCCTGTGCATCGAATGTGCCGTCCCAGACGACGGACCAGCCTCCGGTGGGCGTCGAAATGACGACCGCGTGAGTGGTAGATCGGGCTTCGATCGTCACGCCTGGGCCCTCGTAGGGTGCGGTCGATGTTGGGGCGTCGGATCCATCGGACATGGTCGAAGTCTGGGTCTGGGCGCACCCCGACGCGAGCATGGCAAACATGGCTGAGACGAGGCTGACGAGCGAGAGGGGCTTGGCTTTCATGGTTTTCATTTCGGGAGCTTTCATCGTTAGTTCGGTTCAGATCGAACGCAGCGGCAAGTGCCCGGTATGGTAACGGGCAAAGCCACCTCGCGTGCGGGCTGATCAAGGACGATGATGCAACAAGATGGACCCATCCAGACAGGATCCGGGCAAACAGGATCCGGGGAGGCGGGTTCCGGGCAGGCGGGATCCGAACAATCAGGATCCGGAGGGCCTGGATCCGGGGGGCGGGGACCCGTGCGGGACTTTTTGCAGAGGTTTCGTGCGCAGCCCGGGTTGCTGGCGGTACTGGCGTGCGTTTTGGGGCTGGGGCTGTTGCTCGGCAGTGCATGGATGATTCGGGTGATATCGGGGGGCCAGAGCGTTGCCCAGACGCTCGCGCCAGAGCCTGTCATCAGGGTACGGATCATGCGGGACGTCGCAGAGGTGGTGATTGGCGAGCCGCCACAGATCAAGGTCGGGCTGGTGGCGCTGATAATCGTCCTCAGCGCCATTCACGGCTTCGTGCTGGGCCCGCGAATCGTCGGGGCGCTCGAGCGGGCAAGGAGCGGTGGCGGCGAGCCTTCGCGCGGTCTGGTGAGAGGCAGGCTTGGACTGGTCTGGCTGGCCCGTTTCAACCTTCTGCTGGTGCTGGCTATCGTTGCCCTGGCGATCGTCATGACCAGGGGTTTTCCTGCCTGAGTCCGGTCTGCAGAGAAGTTGCGAGCTTCCGGTCCACCAGCGGCAACGATTCTCAAGGGGCGTTTCCGTCTCCACGGGATTCCCTCGCCTTGTACCATCGCCAAAGCTGGTATACCGTCGGTTCGTACTTGGCCCAAAAGGGGTGATCGCTCTGAGACCAGTGGCCCGGGCTGAACACGTGTGGCGTCAAACGCCTTCTATTGAACTTGACGGAGGCGCGGTAGGTTATGAGGTAGGCAAGGTAATTCGTCGTGTTTCCTACCTGGTCCAACGCCATGTGGCTGATATATCCCAGGAGAGCTGCCAGAAACAGCGGACTGTTGAAATAGGCGAAGAGCGCGAAAACACCAATCGCTGCGAACTCCCATGCGTGAAAGGGTCTCAGCATATGTCGGGGGCGGCCCTCGTCCACGCCGTCGAAGACGTCCACCAGGTGATCGACGTCCGTCAGGACTCCCACGGCCACGGCGACGGGTACCGCCCAGGGCTCGCCGGTCGCGGCCCAAACGGCGCCTCCGAGCCCGCCCGACACGATGGTATGGATTACCGGCCCCAGCGACCGACCTCGTTATATCGAACATCAGCTCGCGAAGCCCTGGTGCCGCTCGATGGCCGGGGGGAATCCGTGCCTACGGCGCTAGGGAAGAACGATTTCACGTATTTCGTACGCATGGTCGAACACGTAGTCCGGCTTTCTCTGTTCAAAGGGCCACTCCTGACCGTTGTGTAGCCACGCCGTCGGCATTCCCAAGTCCTTGGCTCCGAGGATGTCCGCCTCGGGATTGTCGCCGACGAACAGCGTGGAGGCGGGGCTGGCCTGAAGCTGCGAAAGGGCCTTCTCGAAGATGCGCGGGTCCGGCTTAGCAACGCCGGCCTCCTCGGATATCACGATCGTCCCGACGAGCCCGTCCAGACCCGACTCACGTATCTTGTTGGACTGCATTACCGTGCCGCCGTTAGTCACGATGCCCGTGGGAAAATCTGCGTCCTGCAGGTCCTCCAGCAGGGCCCTGTTCTGAGGCTCCAGGACAAGGAGCCTCGGGAAGGACTCGACGAAGACTTGCATCGCCTGCTGAACGTCTCGAAATACGCCGGGCCACCGGCTCAATATGTTCTTGAAGAGGTTATCCCTTGAACCCATGCCCTTCGAGTCCCAGTCCAGCATCAGCTCCACGGCTTCTTGCTCGGAATGGGTATCGCTCATGGCGCCGCTGGTGTGGTACAGCTCCCGGCAGAAGCTCTCGAAGCCCAGGTCGCGGTCCAGCAGGGTGTTGTCAAGGTCGAACAGGACGGAAGTTATTGGCGGATGGTTCATGGTAAGGCGGGGCCTACTCCTCGAAGGCCTCCACCCAGCAGCGCTTGAACACTCCGAACCGGGTGTTGCTCCCGCCGTTCAAGGATACGACGTCGACCAGCTCCCAGCCCTTCTCGCCCATGCGGCCCAAGAGCTGAGTAGTGTATGTCAGGCTGCCGTCGTCATCGTCCGTCTTCAGCCGAATCACCTCGTACTCCCACACGGGCAGGCCGGGGGGCAGGTCGAGATCGTCGACGAAGTCGAGCTGGTCCAGCTCTTCCTGCGTGACGTTGGCCCAGCTGTCGTCCGGGATAAGCCCCTGGCACTCCTCGCACGTCGATTCCGATGCGAACGAATAGGCCCCACAATCCTGACAAAAGTAAATCTTCATCTCTGTGCTAATCAAGCTCCCATAGAACGTTAGAGTCCTGAAGGCAGGACAAGCGGATGGTTGGCTCTTCGTGGAAACCGAGGTCTTCAACGCGTACGTAACCGTTTATCATGAGCGACGCTCGAAGAAGTTCATACTTTGATTATAATCCAGTGTGAAATCCGGCACAACCTGAGCTGACGACATGTTTTTCGGCTATCGGATTTCCTTGTCGTAAAGCGCAGTCTCGACCAGGGCGGTATCGAGATATTCGGTGATGGAGCTGATCCTCCCGCCGTCGAATTTGAAGACGAAGGCGTAACGATTGTTGTATTCGCGGCCCGTCCGTGAGCGCATAACCCCTTCACAGGCATACCACCGCGTCGCCCTCCTGGATGAGCTCCGCGACGCTCATACGCGGCCCCGGCTCGATGAGGGACCCGAAGTGCTCCATGTGCGCCCTAACGCCTTCCACGCCTCGGTGAACGCCCGATACGCCCGTGGCGCCGGTCACCGTAAAAACCGCGTCATCGGCAAGCAGTGCGAGCTGTGAGTCCAGGTCGCCGTTGTCCAGACCCTCCCAGAATTTCCTCACGGTGTCCTTCTTCTCGTTCATAATATTACCTCCCGTACAAGCAAAAAAGCCCGCAATGGCGTGGTCTGATATCTAGTACCTAGTTCCAGAAAAACGCGAACAAATCAAGGCCACTGCACCCCGTAATACAGCGCTGTATAAGTAACGCGGACTTTCGGAACCAAGTACTAGTAGCGCCGGCCACTACTGCTCGATTCTTCGCCGCCTCAGGTCGAGCGTCTACCCGGGTCGCCCAGACGCATCAGTCCAAGGATAGCGATTATGGCCAGAACGCCGACGAACGAGAATCCGAGTCCCCAGCCTATCGACTCCGGCGCGACATCCAGAATACCTCCGACGATAATCGGGCCTATCACGCCTCCGAGAAAGCCAAGGAACGAGTGGACGGCCAGAGTAGAGCCCAGGTGGCCCTGCTCGGCCACCTCCGTGATGGCCGTCGAGTATATTGCCGAGTCGGCGGCAATGGCCCATCCGTACACGACGGTGACGGCTATTATGACGGCCCAGGGGAAGCCCGTCATCCAGCCGATCCCCCAGGAGATGGCGCCGCTCACGGCGAATATGGCCGCCGCGGAGGTCGCCCGCCCGAACCTGTCCGACAAGATTCCGCCCATGACCGGCCCGAGAGCGCCACCGGCCAGAGCGATGCCGCCGACGGTCGCGGCGGATTCAGCGACCTCCTCGACGGATTCCGCTACATCCGGCGCACGCCGACGATCTTCGCGCTGCTGCTCGCAAGCTTCATCACCTCGCTCCTGGCGATGCCGTACCTGCACATCCTCGCCGGCTACGTCGACGAGGTCTTCGGCGGCGGCCCGGAGCAGCTCGGAATCCTGATCTCGCTGATCGGGGTCGGGGCGCTGGTGGGAGCGTTGTTCCTCGCTTCGATTCGCGACGGGCGGCGCGGGCTGATTCTGCTGCTCAGCGTGACGCTGATGGGCGTCGGGCTGATCGGACTCGCCGTCGTCGACTCGTTCTACATGGCGATGCCGGTCATGCTGGTCCTCGGCCTCGGGTCGGCGGGCAGGCAGGCGCTGAGCAACGTGCTCATCCAGAGCAACGTGGAGGACGCCTACCGCGGGCGTGTGATGTCCGTCTATATGACGCAGTTCAGTGTTATGTCGTTCGGCACCTTCGGGATCGGCCTCATCTCGGAGGCCGTTCGGGAGAGATTCGATTTCCAGGAGGCATGGGAGGTCGGCGCGTCGAAATTGTCTCCGAAACAGGATGAGGACGCCCAAGAACTGAGCGGTAGCGTCAGGCAGCTAGAATGGATGCAGGCGGTCTTTCCGTCGGAGGAGATCGAGCGGATCACGAAAATAACAAGGTTCAGGCTGGCGGCCGTGCGCGCGAAGCATCGCAAAGAGATCGTGCAAAAGGGGCAGCAGTTGGCAGCGTCTTTGGGCACGGGCCGGGAAGAAGAGCCGCCGGTTCTGGTTGACGGAAAGGAGACCGAGGAGCTTCCAAACGGATTTGGGCTTAAGCCGTACGTCAGGATGGAAGGGACCTCTATGACGGGCGAGGGCCGTGAGGGCGAGATAGGGACGATCCATGGAAATGAACCCGCTACGGAGCAAGCCATCCGGGAGCGGGTGAAGGCGTTCATCGGGCGAGGCGGAAAGGTAAACTTCGTAATCATTCTGGGCGCTACGAATATCCGCCTCGGAGTAATGGACGATCAAGGCCCTGTGGGCGGTTTACTATCCCAACCCTGGCAGAGGACCGGAGATCCGGATAGAACGCGGGTGGGCATCTTGGCCGCCATGGGCGAGCTTCTCTTCAAACGGGCACGCGAACTGGAGCTTGCCCCGGGAAGCGTCGGGCGCATTGGAATCTCTTGGGCCGGACCCGGCGACTATGCCAACGGGCGTGTTGTCGGGACGAACATCGAAGGATTCCAGACGGTCGACCTACAGGACCGGATGGTGGAACAAGGCGGATTTCCGCTGGCGCGAGAGCTTGCGGACCGCCTTGAGCGAGGCGGCTTCGGAGACATTCCGATCGAGATTCTACACGATGGGGCCGCGGCCGCCAAGGGCGAGTATTTCCTCCTCACCGGGCGTCGTGCCGACACGACCTATACCGCTGGGAACGTGCGCAACCACATCGGCGAACAGGGCCATTTCATCGTAGGTGTCATTGGACCGAACGGCGAAGTCCGGTATGAGAATCGCGCTCCGGAGGATGGGTCCTCTCCATCCTTGAGACGGTTTGCCGGTCAATTCGGACAAGTGGGTTTTGTTGACGCAGAATTCTAAGTGTCGCATCTCCTCGCCGGTCCTTTCGTGGCCATGCGGTTCGTTAAGGAGCTCGTGGAGGCGCAGATAGAGGACGCAGTCTCCTGGCTTGGCGTTCAGCATGAGGATGGAAGAACGGCGACTGTCGGTGAACTCCTCGCCTCGGTAGAGATTGTGGACCGGCAAGATCCCACGCACCCAGTCTATGTCGTACATAATCCACCGCTTGTCGAGCGGCTCCAAGAGCGGATCGGCCAGAAACTTAAGGACAAGGATGCGTTTACGCTGGCGTTTGCACGCAAGATCGAAAAGGAGATCGGGCAGTTCCTGCGGGTGGTCCTGGAGACTTATCCCGAGGGTTACTTTATCGCAATGATCCTCGGAAGCGGAATAGGCGCCGGGTTTGTCAGGATGTCCGACCCCAGTACGAAAACTGCGATTGCCTTGGTGGTATGCATCGCGGAGAACTTCCATAGACCAGGAAACGATCAGCAGGATA
>JADFQF010000110.1 GCA_022561955.1 Chloroflexota bacterium
GGCCACCGAACCCGAAGCTGTTGGAGAGCACCGTGTCGACCCGCTGCCTGCGGGAGACGTTCGGCACGTAGTCCAGGTCGCACTCCGGGTCCGGGTTCTCGTAGTTGATGGTGGGGTGTATCTCGTTGTGACGGATGCTCTCGACGCAGGCGACGGCCTCGATGGCGCCAGCGCCGCCAAGGGTGTGCCCTATCATCGACTTGCTGGAGCTTATGGGCACGCGATAGGCCTGATCGCCGAACACCTTCTTGATGGCAAGCGTCTCCACCAGGTCGTTCTTGGGGGTGGAGGTCCCGTGGGCGTTGATGTAGCTGATGTCGTTGGGGGTTAGCCCCGCGTCCTCGATGGACCAGCGGATCGCCCTGGCCGCGCCGGACCCGTCCTCGTCGGGCTGGACCGCGTGGAAGGCGTCCGACGATACTCCGTATCCCGCGATCTCTGCCAGGACATTGGCGCCCCGATCGGTTGCGTGCTCCAGGCTCTCGATCACCAGCATGGCGGCGCCTTCGGCGGGAACGAACCCATCCCGCTTGGCGTCGAAAGGCCGGCTGGCCTTCTCGGGAGGGTCGTTCGCCCTGCTAAGGGCCTTGATGACGTTGAATCCACCGAGCCCCAGAAGGCTTAGCCCAGCCTCGCAGCCTCCTCCCAGTACCACGTCTGCTGCGCCTCTACGTATCACCACGGCGGCCTCGCCGATGGCCTGGTTGCCGGCCGCGCACGCGGTTGCGATAGTCGAGTTGTAGCCCTTTATTCCCAGGATTCGGCTTACGTTGGCGGCGGCCATGTTGGGAAGGATCATGGGAATGAAAAACGGGCTGGCCTTCATGCCCCCTTTTTCAAAAATTACGCGGGCGTTGTCCTCTGTTGTCGGAAACCCTCCAATGCCGTTGCCCATGACGACGCCCAACCGCTCCGAATTCTCCTTGGACAAGTCCAGATTGGCGTCCTCAACGGCGACCGCGGCCGCGGCGACAGCCAACTGGGAGAAGCGGGCCATTCGTTTTGCCTCTTTCGGGCTCACGTACTGTCCCGGATCAAAGTTACTCACCTCGCCTGAGACCTTGCACGGATACTCGGCCGGGTCGACGAGGGTCATGGGGCCGACCCCCGACTTCCCTTTCAACAGGCTTTGCCAGTACTCGTCGACTGTCTCGCCTAGTGGGGACATTAATCCCATCCCCGTTATCACTACTCTTTTTCTTCCGCTGTTCATGACATCCTCACGCGTTCCTACGGGTGGCGGTAACCGTCGGCGGCTTGATATAGGGATATAGCTCCGGGGACATGCCTCGAATCTCCTCGATTATCTCGGCGGCCACGGAGAGTGATCCGGTTCCCAGCACAAAGTCGTCTTCACGGGAGAGCTCGACTGCCCTCCGAGTTCCTTCACCCACGTTTTCAGTTTCGAATGCTATATTTAGGCCCAGTTTCGAGGCGATGTCACGGATGACATGGCTCGGCGCGGACCGAGGATGCCGGGACCGCACACACACGAGCGTGGGCGACAGCACTGCGAGCTCTTCCAGCATCCCTTTGGCACTATGCCCACTAAGGGCTCCGAAGACCACGATCACCGTCTTCGACGAATAGAATTCTCCAATCGTACAGACCAACCTCTTCATCGAGTATGGATTGTGCGCCCCGTCGACCAGGAACTCGACACCCTCGTGTGAAAGCCTCTGGAATCGGGCGGGCCAGCTTACGTTCTTGAATCCCTTTAGTACGCTCTCTCCGGATATATCGTAACCCTTGTTCCGCAGTTCCTCCAGGGTTGCCAACGCGGTCGCGGCATTCTCCAGCTGGATTTCGCCAATCAGGGGCATCCAAAGGTCGTAGGCCCGAGACAGACCGCGAATTTCGAAGCTCTGTCCGCTGACATCGGCCTCTCGCAATTTGTGCGATACCCTGCCGCCGATGCCAACGACGGGCGCCCCCTTTTCCCCGGCGACTCTATTTATCACGGCCAGCGCCTCTCCGCTTTGAGGGGAGACCACGACAGGCACTCCCCGCTTGATGATGCCGGCCTTCTCGAATGCGATCTTTTCGACGGTGTCGCCCAGTGTAACGACGTGGTCCAGGCTGATGGAGGTTATGACGGAGACCTCGGGCGAAACTATATTCGTGGCGTCTAGCCTCCCACCGAGCCCTACCTCGATGACCTGAAAGTCGGCGTCGATCCGTCGAAAGTAGTCGAATGCCATGGCCGTGAGGGCCTCGAACGTGGTGACGCCGCCAAATCCGCCCCGGCTCGCCACAGATTCGATGGCGGGCCAGATGCGCTCCACCGAGTCCGCGAAATCCTCTCGGCTGATGGGCTGCAGGCCTACTCGGATGCGCTCGACCGCGCTGTGGAGGTGGGGCGACGTGTAGAGGCCGACCTTGTAGCCCTGGGCGGCAAGTACCGACGTGATCATCGCCGCAGTGCTGCCCTTTCCCTTCGTCCCGGCGACATGGACCGTCGGCACGCGCAGGTGAGGGTTGCCTAGGCGCTCCATGAGGAGACCAATGCGCTCCAGATGAAACGACGAATGCCCCGGGCTGTGAGTGGAGCGCTCGAAGTCCGCCAGGCTCATGACGCGCTCTAACGCCTCGTCGTAGCCCAATGTTTTCTGGGTATCCGATGCCGATCTCGAGTCCGTCGAGCTCATATCGGACGCAGCGCCGCGCTCTTGGGGCATTGACCTCTCTTCGATGCTTGCCTGTATCGGGATGGTTAGCAGATGGCTCAGATACAATTTTACAGGAAATCGTCACACCAGTACATGGACGTCGAAGATTTAATCATGTTTCGGTGCGAGGCTTCACCAAAAAGGTTGCCTCTGATTGCCCACCCGTGCCTGTCTTATCCGTAATTTCGAAAACAGTAGAGGCGGGTCTAAGACCCGCCTCTACAAGCTGCTCTCGCGCTACGTCGATCTGTTATGGCGCCGGAGCTGCCGTCGCCTGCTTAGAAGCCGAGCCGTTGCTGGCCCCTCGGACGAATGCCCCGAGGGTATCGCTGGTGCCGTTGTTCGGCAGAAGCGCATTGACGCGTTCGAACATGGATGCGGCCCTTTCGATGGTCGCCTCGTCTATCTCGCCTCGCAGCTCCGCGTGGTGCTCCAGGAGGTATGCCGCCGGCCGATATGCCTCGAACTGCCCGTTTTTCCCCAGCCCTTCGGCCTCGAAGTAGACCTCGAGTCTCTTGGCGATCCGCGGCTCGCTGTCGGTTATCGCCTTCATCGTGACGGGCTCCGGCAGCTCTCCGGCGTAAGCAGCGTTGACGAGCTTCAGGTAGAAGGCAGGGTCGAGGATATCCTCGATGTCCGCCGTCCTAACCTTTGTCACCTCAACCCACTTAATCGGGTTGTTGCGATGGATGTGGCTGTTCTTGTTGATGGCCTCCATCTTCTCCTTGTTCTTGGGAGTAACGTCCATCAGGACGGCTACGCTAACGTAGTTTTCGCCCAGCAGAGATACGAAAGACGGAAGATTGTCCGCGCCGCCGACGGGTATGACGACCCAGCGGGGGTCCAGCCTCTGGTGGCCCTTGGCCGACACGAACTCACCGATAATCTGGAGCAGTATCAGGTCGGAGGCGTCGTTGACCATGAGGCAGTGTGGTGCCAGGAACAGGGTGTTGGCCAGCCTGTGGCCAAGCGCCACCTGCAGGGGGAAGACCGTCTCCTGGTCGTTGCTCAACGTATCGTCGCTGATAACGGTGCCCCTGTCGTCCACATCCTGCACCGTGCGAATACGGTCCAGGTGCTTGAGGTTGATCATGAACGGCGAGTGGGTCGTATAGATGACCTGGTGCTTTGGCGCGAGGCGCTCGTCGATGAAGCGCAGGAAGTCGTGCTGTGCCATAGCGTGCAGGTTCAGGCCGGGCTCGTCCAGCAGGAGCACCAGGTCCGTGTCCTGCTCTTCCTCTATCTTAGAGAAGTACGAAAGGAACGAGAAGAACCAGACGAATCCCTTGGACCGTTCGTCGAAGGGTACCGATACCCGGTGCCGATTGTTCCAGATGCGGACGTGAAGGATCGTGCCCTTGTTCAAGGGAGGCGGGTCGTCGGGATTGGCGGCGGAGAGGTCGAATTCCACCCTCAGCTGCTTATTCTGGTTCCAGTACTCGAATATCTCGTCGGAGATCCCGATGGAGGCCGACTCGAGCTCGGCCTTCAGGTACTCGTAGTTGGTCTGGTTGTCCATGTCCTCGAGGTTTGCGCCTACTAGAGAAAGCAGGGAGAGGAAGGTCCGATCGGACTCGTCCATCTCCTCGCCCTTTTTCACGCGCTCCACCAAATCCTGGATGGAGATTCGGCCGCGCATGGCGCTGTACTCATCGAAGTACACGAACTTGGGCAGGAACTTGTTCAGGTAGCCGCCGATGAGCTGCGACGCCGCGTCGTCGCCTTCGAAGCGCTTCGACACATCGTCGAGCAGCTTCTGCACCACGGCGGGCTTGACGTCAAGGGACTCCAGCGCCTTGACGAGCTCTCCGATAGTCTGGGATTTCTGAGCGTGCTCCTGCACTTCGAGGGGAAGGTTGGCGCTCTCCATGAGGTGCCGAACGATGGCATGCTCGTTCACTTGAACGTCCCAATGCAGCTCGTTGGCGTAGTCCTTAGCGACGGTAACCTGGGGCGACTTGAGGGCTCCCCTACCGAGCGACTCCTCGATCTGGCGCATCTCGTCTTCGGAAAGCTCGAGCTCGGTCGTGATGGCGATGGCCGGCTTGGCGCCGTGGTCTCGCTTGTACCGGACGTACCCCTTTCTTGGGTAGTCCTTGAGATCGAACTTGTCCTTACCGTCTACCGGATTCAGCCGTTTCAGGGCACCTAAAAACGCAGTCTTTCCAGACTCGTTCTTACCCACCATGCAGGTAACGTCGTCAACGTCCACCCAGCCCGTGTCGTCAATAGACTTGAAGTTGGTCACCTTTGCGCGAACGAGTTTCATAAATCCTCCTGGAGTCAACTACGCTTCTAGCCATCCGCGGCCGCTTCGAAATTCAATGCGGCTCAACCGTGGAAACAGATCGTTCAGGGCGCAGCGCAAAGCAAAGACCGGGGATGTCGTGGAGTTCACCTACGCTACACAGAAAAGCGTAACCAAGGCGTGAAGAAGGATGCAAGGTATTTAGAGGCGCTTGTAACAACTATATGCGGCGACTACGTGACTATCTCAAAACGTCTGTCCGGCTTGAAACATCCTTCGACAGGCTCTCCGCTGCGGCGGAGTCCGTCGATATTCGATTGATGGAGCCGGACGGGACGAACGGGTTGAAAGGGTCCACTCCGTCTGTGGTGTCCGACTCCTATGAATGTATATCTTCGGACGCCGAATCGTCGGAGAGCTTTTCGAACCATGTTTCGAGATGATTACTAAGCTCGACTCTGTACATTCCGAATGAGCCTCAACACGAAGGGGTATAGCTGATGGTCAGTAATCGTCAGACATTTTACACGTCGAGTCTGCAGGGTGATGTTCAGAAGGTTCTTGAACGATGAGATAGGCGTTCATGCGGCGGAGCGAAGGCACCACAACAAGTCCGCTCGAATGCGCTCCCAAGCCCCCGTCATTCCGGCGAAAGCCGGAATCCAGAGTGCAAGTCCAGCCTAGGACGTGCGCGCCTTATCCCGGCTCTGGTTTCGAGGCATACAAACAATCGAACCGCCTGGCGAAACCAAGAATCCAGAGGGATCGTGAAGACACCCGTTCGAATGCGCTCCCAAGCCCCCGTCATTCCGGCGAAGGCCGGAATCCAGAGTACAGAGTCCAGCTAAGAGCCTATCCGAAAACTGCCACGAAGGATGCTCGATATTTGATAGGCGTTTTTGACATAGCTCGTATGACCCTACGGACACGGGGATAGAAGACCTCGAGAGATCTTGGCCGAACGTGTATGCGGGCATTAGCAGAACGTGGAGGATACGATGTCTACTTCAAGTGCTGGTTCAAAATTCTTCGACAGGGTGACCGCGGCAA
>JADFQF010000111.1 GCA_022561955.1 Chloroflexota bacterium
CCGATTGCGTCCGGGAGGCTGCCCGCGCACGTGGCGACCGGCGTTGCGGCCATATTATCGACTGCGGGAATTGGCGCAGCATTTTTCTTCGAGACGCTCTTCGGTGCTGTTTCTCTCCTCTACGTCGCCTCCATGATCGCCTACTCCCTGGCGCTGAAGAATGTCGTCTTGCTGGATGTCTTTATTATCGGCGGTGGGTTCGTGCTGAGGGCCGTGGCCGGGGCGGTCGTGATCAATGTGCCTATCTCGCCCTGGCTGTACATATGCACGGGCCTGGGGGCGCTGTTCCTTGCCCTGTCCAAGAGAAGGGCCGAGCTTGCCGTCGCCGGAGATATGGCCCACACGCAGCGAAAGTCACTGAGCCTGTATTCCGTCGGCCTTCTGGACCAGCTCATCGTGGTCGTGGCGACCTCCGCCGTAATCGCATACTCTCTGTACACCTTCACGGCCCAGAACCTTCCCGAGAACCACGCCATGATGATAACGATTCCCCTGGTAATATTCGGCCTCTTCCGGTACCTCCTCCTCATGCATACGAAGGGCCTGGGTGAGGAGCCCGAGGAAGTGATCATCAAGGACGCGCCGCTAATTGCCGTGGTCCTAATGTGGCTCGGCTCCGCGGCCGCCATCTTGACGCTCTTCAGAGGATAGCTGCTCCCTCCCCGTCCCACCCAAGGGCTTTAGCTGTTATCGGCAGTCCCCCCTGTGCTACACTCGGACTGTCCATGATCCGTAGCAGGCTTTTGAAAAACTCCTTCCACAACCCCCTTGGCACTCCTTCGTGTAAGGAGAGGGAAGAGAATTGTCTCTGAGGGACACCCTCAGACTCCCGGCAAAGGGGCTAGGCCCCTCTGCACTCCCCATTTTTCATCGGCTTGCGAGGTCACGGGACGGCAGAAAAAGGAGTGAGAAAATGGTCCCACCGGAGTCCTTATTCGGCGTAATACCCACTTGGATCGGCGTATACGTGATCTCCGTGCTGGCCTTTGCAGCCGCCGGACTGATCCTATATCGCAGGGTGTTCCGGCTAGTGCTCCTGGGCAAGGACGCCAAGAGGTACGACCAGCCGTTCCGACGCTTGGTCGGGTCACTTCCATATATATTTGGCCAGACCAAAGTCCTGCAGAGGGTATCAATCAGGCGGGACAGGGCGGGCCTCATACACTTCTTCATCTTCTGGGGCTTCTTGTCGTTCACCCTGAGCTACGTTCTGTTCATCTTCGGCGACTCTGCGTGGCGCCCTTTTTCCGAGAAGGTGCTGTCCAAGACCGGAGTAGAGGTCTTCACCTACTACCTGGACGTTCTGGCCGTAATCTTTATCGTCGTGCTGGTATGGGCGTTCTTGAGGAGGTGGGCCTTCACGCCGCACAGGCTCAGCTTCGACCTGACCCAGAAGAGAGAGTCGGCTGTCATATTGGTGCTCATCGCGTCGCTGATGCTGTTCACTCTGCTGACGGAGGCGTTCTTCATCGTATCGGGAGGGACCGGCGCTCATGCGTCCGCTCCCGTGGGCGGCGCGCTCGCCAGGCTCTTCGACGGCGTGGTCAGCTCCGGAGTCGCCAACGGCCTTCAGGGCCTCTTCTGGTGGGCGCACCTCGGCATAATACTCGGATTTGCCATCTACATTCCTCTGTCGAAGCACATGCACCTCGTCGCCGCTCCGATCAACTTCTTCACCCGCTCACTCGAGCCGAGGGGCACTCTTAGCACGCCGATGGACCTGGAAACGGCGGAGGTGTTCGGTGCCCATCGCATTCAGGACTTCACGCAGCGGGAGATCCTCGACGGCTACGCCTGCGCCGTGTGCGGCCGGTGTACGGACGTCTGCCCCGCCAACATCAGCGGCAAGCTCCTCTCGCCAATGCACATCGTCGAGAACCTAAAAGAGCACGTTCTGGAGGTGGGTCCGGGTCTCGCCGGAGGAGTTGACGAGCAGGAGACGAAGCCCCTCATTGGCCGTTGGATACCTGAGGAGATGCTCTGGGACTGCCTGACGTGCGGCGCGTGCGTGCAGGAGTGCCCCGTCGGCGTCGAGCACATCGACACGATCGTAGACATGCGCCGGTACCTGGTCATGGAAAAGGCCGAGATGCCGGAGTCTGCCATGAACGCCCTGCAAAGCATGGAGCAGCGAGGCCACCCCTGGCGCGGCACCACCTACAGCCGCACTGATTGGGCGGAGGGAATGAACATCAAGACCCTCGCCGAGCATCCCGAGGCCGAGGTCCTGTTCTGGGTCGGATGCACGGCGGCGCTGGAGCAGCGGAGCCAGGGCGTCGCGCGCTCGATGGCGTCCGTCCTCAAGCGGGCGGAGGTGGACTTCGCAATACTGGGCGACGAGGAGACCTGCACGGGCGACCCGGCCAGAAGAATGGGCAACGAGTACCTGTACCAGACGATGGCCCAACAGAACATCGAGACGTTCAAGAAGTATGACGTCAAGAAGATAGTGACCACCTGTCCCCACTGCTTCAACACGATCAAGAACGAGTACCCTCACCTGGGCGGCAACTACGAAGTGATGCACTACAGCCAGTTCGTCGCGGACCTCATATCGGAAGGCAAGATCAGGCCTGTCGTCGAGCTGAATGAGACCGTCGCCTATCACGACTCCTGCTATCTCGGCAGACACAACGGGATCTACGAGGCGCCGCGTCAGATCGCCAACGCCATACCCGGACTGGAGCTGGTGGAGATGGAGCAGTGCCGCGAACAGGGCTTCTGCTGCGGCGCGGGCGGCGGGCACATGTGGATCGAGGAGAGCAAGGGCAAGCGGGTGAACCACATTCGCACCGAGCACTATCTCGATACGGAGGCCCCGACGGTGGGGGTCTCCTGCCCATTCTGCCTTCAGATGTTCGAGGAGGGCATCAGCTCCAAGGAGCTGCAGGGCGAAAAGCGGGCCAAGGACCTCATCGAGCTCCTGGACGAGAGCCTTGGCGACTAGTATTTCAGCAATATTGGCTGAAAGCAAATGGCCTTTATGGAGGCATGCAGACTTCGTTTTGATGCCGGATAGGGGATGTATATTACTGTAACTTATGAGAGAGGACAATATGGGCACATTTAGTGTAACCGTCGCAATCGGAGACATTGAAGATCATAGGTCTGAAGAAGTCGAAGCTCTGGTCGACACTGGCGCGACGACGACCGTTGCTCCTGCATCGCTCCTGAGACGGGTAGGCATTGAGCCAACCATGACCCGAGAGTTCGAGTATGCGGACGGACGGAAAGTTGATCTGGAGCTGGGGCAGGCCATCGTGAGATACGAGGACAGGCAGGCGCCGACTCTAGTGGTCTTTGGCGAGGAAGGGTCGGGAGTACTCCTCGGCGCTATAACGCTCCAGGCACTTTTCCTTGGCGTAGACACCCACAACGAACGTCTCATCCCGGTTGCCGGTCTACTGAAGTGATGGAGGCTGCCAGGTTCTAACGGCGGACCCGCACCTCCTACAGGCACGCTGGTTGTTCAGGGATATCGGCGCGGTGAAGCGGCATGAAGGCGGGAAACGAGAATTGAAATCGGGCTCTTGCCCTGCCCTAATCTGGGAGGTCGGCCATTGAGAGAATTTACGGTCATCATCGAGCGAGATGAGGACGGGTATCTCGTGGGGAGTGTTTCCTCACCAAAGGGCTGCCACACCCAGGCGCGGACGATGGACGAGCTCTTCGACCGGATGAATGAAGCTATTGAGCTATGTCTGGAAGAGGCCGGAGACGGGGCATAGTGAAAGCCGCGATCTTCTACGGCGGCAAGGACATTCGCGTCGAGGATGTTCCCATGCCGGAGCCGGGCGCAGGCGAGGTGCAGATCAAGATCATGTCCGCCGGCGTCTGCGGCAGCGACCTGCATCCCTACCGAGGCCACAACCCGTACGGTGTGCGCGAACCTCATCAGCGGGGCCACGAGTTGGCCGGCGAGATCACTGCGCTGGGCGACGGCGTGAGGGCCCTGGCTATCGGTCAACGTGTCGGCATCGAGGCGGAGCACCTGCTCGGCTGCGGCTCGTGCCGAAACTGCAAGGATGGCCAGTACCACGTCTGTCCTGCCAGGGGCCTTCGTCACGGCGAGCGTCAGGAGAGCCACGGCTTCTCTCAATACGACGTATGCGTCGCCGCGAACTGCCATCCCCTGCCCGATGGCGTGGATTTCGACGCGGCCTCGCAGGTCGACTGCTACGCGTGCGGCGTCCATGCGTTGAACAGGTGCGACGTCGCTCCGGGGGATACGGCAGTCGTCCTGGGGACCGGGGCCATCGGCATCACCCTGGGACAGGTGGCCAAGGCTTTCGGAGTACGCCGCGTCATAATGGTGGGCACACGAGACGAGCCCCTGCAAATCGCCATGGAGGCGAACGCGGCCGACGAAGTCATCGTGAACTCTCGGATCGATCCGGTGGAGGCGGTGTTGGAGGCGACGGGCGGCCAGGGCGCAGACCTGGTTTTCGAGACGGTGGGCGGCTCCGCCCCGACGATCAGTCAGGCGATCGGCATGGCGCGATATGGCGGCACGGTCAGCATACTTGGCGTGTTCACAGAGGATCAGAGTGTCGATGTTGCGACGGCGTACCGCAAAGAGCTGCAGCTACGGTGGTCCAACAGCTACTCGAGTTGGAGAGGAGTATCGGAGTACGAGACCGCATTGGAACTCCTGGCCGACGGCCGTGTAAATCCGAAAAAATTCATCAACAAGCACTTCGCGCTCGGGAAAATTTCCGAGGCCTTTGCGGCCGCCGATGACAAACGCTCATCGGGAGCGATCAAGGTCATGGTCCACCCCAACGCCGGTTAGAGTCGATTCGACAAGATCGCGACTCGTTCCTAAAAGCCGGCTCGCGGTCGTTTCGGCTTCGCCACGCCATTGACAAGTCCGGCTGCCGGTCACGCCAGATTTTGCCGGGAGATGTCAACCCACTGCTTCTCCCTGCGCTTGTGTTGCCTGGACCGCCTTCTGTCCCTCGCGAGGATCTGGTTGAATATCTCGCTCGCCTTTTCCGTACGTCCATTCTTCTTGAGAAGGAGGGCGTATCTACAGTTCGCCTCTTCGCCCGGAAAGGAGCGTGCGACAGCTTCGTATTCTCTCAGTGAGTCGTCATTTTCTTCCAGGTACTCGAGCGTGCGGGCGTACAAGAGCCGGCCATCCGTAGACTGGAATTCGGGACTGGTCTCCCGCAACTTCAGGAAGGTGTCTTTTGCCTCTGGGTAGCACTCTCCGGCAAAGTAGGCGGTCACCAGCTCCAGCATGATATAGGGATCACGCTCACTTCGCCCTTGCAGGCAGTCCTTATAGAGCTCGATCGCTTCCTCATATAGACCTACGTTCAAGCACTCTCGGGCAAGCAACTGTCGGTTCTGTACGGAATCGACAATGTCCAGGTTCTCCCTGAGCCTTCGC
This sequence comes from Chloroflexota bacterium, assembly GCA_022561955.1. The sequence continues at coordinate 5,396 of JADFQF010000111.1, forward strand.
AAATCGCGGGTCGGGTTAACCATCCTCACCACATCGGAGGAAACTTTTCTAGCCGCCGAATTGCTCCGCAGGTCTGGGAGTATTTGCGTTAGAAAATATACGAGTCCGCCAAGGGCGGGCACCATGATGATAATGAATATCCATCTCTCTCGGCCCGTCCTGAAGGCATGCACGGCAAGGAAGGCTTGAATGAGAAAAACGAGCCCTCCAGCGTAAATAGGCATAATTTCCTAGCGAAATCCCCCGCTAACGAGTCCGACATCAGGTTAACACATGGGGTTGGGGTAGCCGCTATGCAGGACGCCTATGACATTGGCGAGTCTCGGGGGAGTTTTTTTAGCTTCGCAAGTCACCAAGTTTATGGCCCACCCCGGCCGCCTAGAGTCGATAGAACGCCCTCGCGTTGCCGCCAAGCAGTCCGGCGCGGTCCGACTCCGACAGAGGTCCGATTGCCTCATTCGCGGCGTCGAGAACCTGCTCATAGCTCGCCGCCGTCAGGCAGACCGGCCAGTCGCTGCCCCACATGAGCCTGTGACGCCGAAGTGTTCCTTGACGTGCGCGACGGAGGCATC
>JADFQF010000112.1 GCA_022561955.1 Chloroflexota bacterium
GCGTGTGATCGGGCCGACGGAGACGGGGAGAGCTCGAGCGAGGTGGCCGCAGTTGCAGACAGGCGGGGGTATACCACTCATGAGGCGCATTCCCCATCACGACCCGCAGCCCGCATGATTCCAGGGGCGCGTGTCTTCATGACTGTCGACGTCGCCGTATCCCATGTTATCGCCAGTCCACCCGACGGCGGATTCCCTGTTGACATCGTACTAGGACCCATTGGAATTCAGGTTATACTTTAGTATATGGACTCTTCAGTCGACAATTTTCTGCTCGAGCAGGTCGCGCTTGGGGATGAAAATGCCTTCGCTCTACTCTACGACCGATATGGTAGGTCGGCCTATTCGCTCGCCTATCGCATTTTGAAGAATGTCCAAGGCGCGGAAGACGTAGTCCAGGACGTGTTTCTCAATGTCTGGCGCCTGGCCGGCTCGTTCGACGCTCGCAAGGGAACCGCGCGTTCCTGGCTGCTTGCCATGGTGCATCACCGGTCCATCGATAGTATCCGCCGGCGACGCGACAAAACACAGATTAACCTGCCAATGGAGCTCGAGCAGCCTGGAACGGAGGCGGGAGTATGGCGGGAAGTCATGGGCAACCTTGACAGGCAGGTCATCGAGAAGGCCTTGAAGCAGATACCGGCGGAGCAGAGGCAGGCCATCGAATTGGCATTTTTTGGTGGATATACCCATCAGGAAATATCAGATGACGTTCAATTACCGCTGGGAACGGTGAAGAGCAGGATTCGAATGGGCATGGAAAAACTAAGGGATTTGCTGAAACATCAGGAGGCCAAAGTCTGAGTGTTGAGCCACCTTGAGTTGGAAGCCATGGCCTCGAGCTACGTCCTCCTGGCTCTGGAGCCTGAGGAGCGCGAGGCATTTGAGGCGCACCTGAGCACTTGCGAGATCTGCGTCCGGACGGTGGCGGAGATGAGGGCGGTCGCCGGCAATCTGGCCGTTGCGGTCGAGGATATGGAGCCCTCGCCTCGGCTGAAGGACCAGATTTTGGCCGCGGTCAGGACGGAGAAGACCGACGCCGGCGTGAGTGCCTTACCGTCTCGTCGACATGATGGTGCGTGGCTGCGGATGTTTACACGCCCCGCGGCGTTGGCGGCCGCATTGGGAATACTGCTGGTATCAATAGCGGGGCTGGTCTTCTGGATGCTAAATATCCAGGATAGCCTGGACGCCAGCCAGAGGCGGGCCTCCAGAGGATACGAAGCCATCACGATAATGGCTGATGCCGATCGATGGTGGAGCCTCGAGGCCACAGCCGCCGCGCCGGATGCCGCCGGCACCCTTGCTTACTCGGTGCGACTCTCAGAAGCCAGCATAGTCGTGTTCAACCTGCCAAGCACTGCCCAGGGAAAGGCATATCATGCTTGGGCAGTCAAAGACGGCGTCAGCACGAATATCGGGAACATGTGGCCTTTGGGGAACGATCTGTGGCGGCTCATTCCCGTAGACTTGGACGAGCTGGACGCTATCACGATTACATTGGAAGAGGGCCGCATAGCTAAAGAGCAGGTAGGCACTCTTGTGGCGACAGTCCCTTTGACCGGCAACTAATACAGCTTTTTTATTCCCCACCCACTTCCGTTCTCCTCGGAATAATTGATCCATATCGTTTCCTCCCGCGTATGGTGTCATGTCTGCGGTGTGAGCACAGCAACGTTCGCCGCTTTGGCGGTAGTATTTCGCGCTCGCCAATGGCATACGAATACATATGAGAATGGAGGAGAGTTGTGAGAAAGGTATTGCTAGTACTGATTGCACTGTTCCTGGCAACGGGAAGTAGCCTTTTCGCTTTGCAGATAACGGGCGGTGAGGCCCAGGCAGGCGGCGGCGATAAGATATTAGACTTCGACACTATGGTTGGGCTGCCAAGGCCCTTCACCGGCGGAGAAGGCAACGCCATCAGAGGCGTGGACGGCGGCGGCCTACCCTGGGTCGTCGCTGAGGCGGTGGGTGAGCTGGAAACCAACGGAGATATCGAAGTAAAGGTAGAGGGCCTGGTGCTCGATCCCAACGACCCGACTGTCATCGCCCTGGGGCGCGCTGGAATTAATCCAATACCCTTCTTCAAGGCGATCGTGAGTTGCGTGTCCAAAGACGGGGACGGCAATGCCGTCATCGTCAATGTGGAGACAGGCTTGTTCATCGCCGACATGGACGGCAATTCCGAGATAGAGGACAGTGTAGACCTCCCGAGCCCGTGCATAGCGCCCATAATATTCGTTACATCTCCGGGGGGGAGCTGGTTCTCAGCCACAGGCTTCTAACGGACTGCGGGGAGAGTGCTTTGGGGCCCGCTCCTCATCCATCCTCGCTGAATACCCTGGAATCGAAACCTTTAGGGCGCGGCAAGGTCTCAGGTCGCGCCCTAGAAGGTAGAACGAGATTCCGATTTTGCAGGTCGTCGAAACCTGTGAAAGGTACCCCTCCAGTTTCGCACCTGACCGGACAATCTCCCCGGTCAGGCGCGCCTTTTGTAACCAGGCGGCCGCAAGGGCGACGCCCCGATTGACATTATGCTAATATCGCCTGAAGCCACTCTTTCGGAGAGACACGTCGCCGGTACGGGCGGTCCGTTGGCGCGGATGGAGGTTATCCATATGGGACGAATTGTTTTGGGAATGGGGTCCTCTCACAGCCCACAGCTAAGCACCCCCGCGAATCTATGGCTGAACCACGGCGAGGGGGACAAGAACATCCCAATGCTGCTGGACAACGCGGGCGATCACAAGAGCTTCGAAGAGCTGCTCGAGGCCGCCCCCTCCAACATAGCCGAGCAGCTCGAAGCCGAGGTCCTCGAGAGGCGGCACGATGCCAATCAGCAGGGCATAGAACGCCTATCCAAGGCACTCGTCGACGCACGACTGGATGTCCTGGTCATCGTTGGCGACGACCAGGAAGAGATGTACAAGAACGACAACAGGCCCGCCATAGCGATCTTCTGGGGAGACACGTTCACCAACGGCCCGGTGAATATCACGCCGGAGATGTCCGCGTCGCGGTTGTCGTCCGCATGGGGCTGGCGCGAGCCGGACGGTGAAAAGTCGTATCCGGTCGCCTCGGACCTCGCGCTTCACATGATCGAGCACCTGCGGGACAGCGATTTCGACATCGCCCACATCAACCGCATTCCAGACCATGAATCGCAGATGGGGCACGCCTTCGCATTCGTCTGCCGCCGCATCATGCAGGCCAACGTCGTGCCCATAATACCCGTCATGGTGAACACCTACTACCCGCCGAATCAACCCACTCTGGGTCGATGCTACGCATTGGGCAAGGAGATTCGGGCGGCCATCGACTCGTGGCCCCAGGACATCCGGGTCGGCGTCATCGCATCGGGCGGACTGAGCCACTTCGTTGTAGACGAAGAGATCGACGGAATCGTGATGAAGGCGCTTCGGGAGGGGGATTCCCACACCCTCGTCTCGCTGCCCAGAGAGCGCCTGAACTCCGGCACCTCGGAGATTCGCAACTGGATAACGATGGCGGGCGCCACCGAGGGTCTGAGTCACCAGTGGTCGGACTACGTACCGGGCTATCGAACGCTCGCCGGTACGGGCTGCGCCATGGGATTCGGCATCTGGTCGTGACGCAGACACGGGCCGCCGGCTGAATACGCATGGCCTTCCGAAGTACGCCATACGGCGCGATCGGAGCCTGTCAATTGGTTCGGCATGAAGCCGGTGCCGCCGGTCTTACTAGCCCTTGGGCAAGACCGACTTTATGAACCATCTCTCCGTCTTTGCGATGTACTGCGCGGGATCGGGGTCGACCGCGGCGCGCTCCGGCGAGGCGTAGTACTCGGCTTGCTTGTCATCCCAGCTCTCCGGTCCGTCGTAGGATACGATCCAAACGAACTCGCTTCTCTCTTCGATTACCTCTGCCAGATCGATCGTGAATCCGAATCTGTAATGCAGGGGGTACACGAACTCCGTCCATCCCTTTACGAACTCGTCCAACTTCCCCTTGTTGATAGTATAAATGCGCAATTGCGAGACCATCGCGGCCCCTTTCAATAAGCCAGGCCGAAGATGCCGAGATTTCCCTTATCGAATTCGTATTTGCGACGCGCAAGCCCTTATTCTTCGGGCTTTCGCGTCGACTGCCATGCCACCATCTGCCAGCGTCCCTCCTGTTTTGCGTACACATCCGTGAAGAGAATGCTGAATTCAAGGAGCCGGCCTCCCGACGATACCTTGATTGCTGCGCTGCCCGTCACCACGGCGGCGTCTCCATAGATTCTTACCCTTACGCCCTCGGTGTCCATGGACTTGTAGCTCAATCTGCCGCTGGCCAGGCTGTCAATCAGGCTCTTTTTGGAGTCCTCTCTTGTCGTCGTATGAATGTAAGTCAGGTCGTCCGAGAGGATGGAGTTTAACGCCTCGGAGTCGGCATTAATCATCGCCCTTAGCCGCTCACGTTCCAACTCGACGATCTGCTTTTCTATATCCACGTTCTGGGTCATGTTTCACATGTTCCTAAGCTAAATTTTGGCATCCATTCCAGGCGGCATCCCGCGAACAGACAGTGCCGATTTGAGACGCCGTACAGGATTCCAAGGGTGATTTCGCTCCGGGGCATTATATACGAAATTTAGACTCTCAGAGCCTGAACATAACGACCCTATAAGGGAAGCCGTGTCCATTTCGGGATCGCTCGTTGCCTCACGGTCAGATGCCATCACGCGGCTACTGATCGCATACGGCGGACGAAATAGCGCTCGACCAGACGCTACCGAAGAGAAAGTGGAGTTCGATACGTTTCCCCCGGCCCGAGCGTCGGGTCGAATTCATCGCCGGCATCAAGAGGTTATAATACGATACGTCTGATGCAAGCAATCGGAGTTCACAAGCCCTCCTACTCCGGTGGCACGCGGGACCTACGACCAAATGGAACTTAATGAGGATTTGTTATGAAATGGCTCTATCTCATTGGGGGCCTCGGAGGGGGTTTGATCCCCCCACTCTTTTTCTATCTGCGTATTTCCGTTAACCCCAACTACACGGGCCCGATCTTGGACCCTTACCTATTCATACGAGGCGTAGCCATCAGCGCACTGACCATGCCGTTGTTCATCGGGCTGGGCCTGTTACTCGCCGCCTTCATACAGGTGGCCCTCAGATATTTCCGGCGACGCTCGGCCCATTTTACAGAGGGCTCATGGGTAACAAGAAGAGGCCATCGAGGTCGGCAGACCCAATAACCGGCGATGTCCATTTACTGGAGAATGACCTCGGTTCGTGAAACCGATGACGCTGGGCATCCGTCCGACCCGCCATAAAGAGGCCTGGTTTTCAACGCCCTTTAGCGGGCCATCGTCAAGTCGACTAAATGTTATATCGCGTAGGGGAAATACTGGCGCTAGTAGAGATGGCAGGAGACCATGTGCCCCGGCTCGACTTCCTTCCACTCCGGCGCATCATCGGGACATGGCTCAAAGGCGACGGGACATCTGGGGTGGAATGCGCATCCGGACGGTGGCGACAGGGGCGAAGGCACCTCCCCGGTTAGCACGATCTCCTCACGCTGCCGGCGCGGATGGGCAGGCAGCGAGGCCGATATCAGCGCCTTCGTGTAGGGGTGCAGGGGATTGGTGAAGAGTTCTACCGGGTCCGCCTCCTCAATAATCTTACCCAGGTACATTACTCCAACCGTGTGACTCATATATCGAACCGTGGCGAGGTTGTGTGCGATTAACAAGTAACTGAGTTCGTAGCTCTGTTGAAGCTCCTTTAGCAGGTTCAATATTTGCGCCCTGATCGAGACGTCGAGAGCGGAAACAGGCTCGTCCAATACGATAAGCTTGGGCTTTGTGGAGAGGGCTCTCGCGATCGCGATTCTTTGCCGCTGCCCTCCGCTGAACTCATGTGGGTATCGATCGGCGTGAATGGCGTGTATGCCCACGACTTCTATA
>JADFQF010000113.1 GCA_022561955.1 Chloroflexota bacterium
CGGCTCCCCACCTCCGATCATCATCGTAAAGAGCGAAGAGTGGATTCCAGGCATTCTTGGCCTGATCGCAAACAGGCTCTCCGAGGAGTACTATCGCCCGGCGGTGGCCATATCGTGTGGCAAAGAGCTCAGCAGGGCAAGCGCCCGCAGCATACCCGAATTCAACGTCATAGAGGCGCTGGCAAGCAGCGAAGACCTGTTCACCAAATACGGAGGTCACGACCAGGCGGCGGGATTCACCGTGCCCACGAGCTCACTGCCCGCCGTGGAGCAGAACTTATATGAAGAAGCCCGGAAGCGCCTCGAGGGTCTGGACCTCAGGCCGTCCCTGTCCATCGACAGCCAGGTCGCTTTGGCGGACTTCACCCACGAGAACTTCGCGTTCATTCAGTCGCTGGAGCCCTTTGGAGCGCAGAACCCGACGCCGGTGTTCCTCACGCGAAGGGCCCGCGTCGTGGAGTCTCGCCTCGTGGGGGCGCAGAAGCAGCACATCAAGATGCGAGCGTGGCATGAGGGCAAGACCGTCGACGCCATCGCCTTTCGGCAGGGCGACAAGATTGGCGAGACCAGGGGCGAAGTCGATCTCGTCTACACCGTTGGGCTGGACACCTGGGGCGGCAGAACCAAGCTTCAGCTTACGGTGCTGGATATCAGAAAGTCCGGAGCGTAGCTTCAGGCATCGGCGTTTGACCTCAAAAGGCCAGTAACGTAGGTTCAAAAAAGGATTCCCAAACGTAAAGAGTCGCCTCTCCTTTCATGGGAAAGGCGACTCTCTTTGATAATCCGGGATTTCTCGTAAGACCGGCCTACCGTCTTCGGTCACGCCTTCGTCGCTCCGCCCTAGTGCCCCTGAGACGTGGGGCCGTAGCACCATCTTCCGAAGGTCCGCCCTCCGTCGCGAGCTTGGAAACGGGTCGCGCCTTGATTATGAGCAGCGACACCGTGATGACGAATACGAGGATCGCGATGTATTGAGCCTCCTGAAGCCCCAGGGCCCAGACGCGGTCTTCCCGCAGGAAGGTGACCATGAACCTGCCGGTCGCATAGAGGGCGAGGTAGAGGGCAAACAGCATCCCGTCGGGCCTGATGCGATTTCGGAGCCTCCAGATCAGCATGAGCGCCAGAAGATTCCAGATTATCTCCATAGCGATGACGGGCATGACGGAGTCTCCGACACCGTTCAGGTTCTGGCATATGCGAGCATCGCTCACCTGGTTCGTCCAGACGAATCCAAAGAACTTTTCGGTGGCGTTCGCGCAGTGCTCACCGTTCACGATGTCCCCGAGGCGCCCTATCGACTGCACATAGAGCAGGGCGGGGGCGGTCAGGTCGGCTATGATCCCCAAGGGATGCTTCCTCCAGAAGGCGTAGGCCGCTCCCCCCAGGAACCCTCCCAGCAGTCCTCCCCAAAGCGCTATTCCGCCGCTCCATATATATGCGATCTGAATCAGGTTGCCCTGGTAAAAGCTCCACTGGTCGATGACGTGTACGATGCGAGCCCCGATGACGCCGCCTATGATGGCCCAGATGGCTAACGAATAGATATCGTCGGGGTCGATGCCCCTGGCGGGAGCCCAGCGGCCGACCAGAAAAACGGCGCTGGCCACTGCTATGAAGCTAAAAAAGCCGTGCCAGCTAAGAATAAAAGTCCCAAAAGTGACGAGGTTCGGTCCGACGTCTATTTCAATCATAAAGTAGTTTTTGAAGGTCCTAATTCCGAGTTCTGAGACTCTAAGTTAGCTGGGTAAATCAGCACTGTCAAGGCATGAATGACGGGCACATGCGCAGTCTGTTGTGTTAGAATATGTCTAGCTCTGCCCAATGATTTTGAAAAGCAGGGGTCAATGCGAGCCGCCATAGACAGTTTCCTTAATTTCATGACCGTGGAGCGCGGAGTTTCACCTAATACTCTGGTCGCCTACAGAAACGACCTGAATCAGCTCGCCACGTACGTGGAAAACTTCCACGCCGATAAGGCCGAAGGTCAGTGGGAAAATGTAGACGACAAGGTTCTCACCGCGTACCTGTTGAGGCTTCACGAACAGGGATATTCCGACACAACGAGGGCCAGGAAGATCGCCTCGGCCAAGTCTCTGTTCAGCTTTCTCCTCGAAGAGCGATACATAACCAAGGACCCCACCGAAAACCTCTCTTCGCCCAGGGTCGGCCGGACGTTGCCGGAGGCGCTTAGCGTCGAGGAGATCACGAAGCTCTTGGCGACCGTCTCACGTAGCGATGCGCCGGAGGACAAGAGGGACCACACGATGGTGGAGCTTCTTTACGCCAGTGGTCTGAGAGTGACGGAGCTCGTATCTCTGGACATCGAGGACGTCGACCTGGTCGAAGGCTCCGTGAGGTGCCTGGGCAAGGGCGCCAAGGAACGCGTAATTCCCATCCACCAGAACGCCGTGGACGTCGTCAAGGGATACCTGGAACACGGCAGGCCGTTGATCGCAAACCGGCGGTCCGGAAAAGCGCTGTTCCTGAACAAAAGGGGCGAGCGTCTTACCCGGCAGGGTTTCTGGCTGATACTGAAGGGCCATGCGGGCAAGGCCGGCATAGACACGAAGATAACGCCTCATACGCTGCGGCACAGCTTCGCGACGCATCTTCTAAGGGGCGGCGCGCCGTTGCGGCATGTCCAGGAGCTGCTTGGCCACGCCAGTATCACCACGACCCAGGTGTACACCCACCTGACCAGCGAGCACGTCCGAACCGAGTACGACAAGGCCCATCCGAGGGCCTGAACCGAGGAGACAACCCAATGCCTAGCAAGGGCCGTAAGGCAGCCTCCAGGCAAGCGCAGCTCAACCGAAAGAAGCGTCGCAGCAAGAACCCCAGGCAACCGGAGTTCGAGGCTGCGCCTGTGATGTCACGGACAGCCGTCGAGACTGCGGTCGCCGAGCCCGAGATCGACGAGCTGGCCGCGGTTGAAGATTCGACGCCGCAACCCGAAGCCGCAACCAGGCCGGCACCGCGGGTGCGGTCCACACGACGCAGAGGCGGATCGCGAAGTGCCGCCGAGGAGCAGACCCCTCTCGTCTATCAGTACCTCAGCAGAGAGATACGGCAGATCGGTATAATTACCTCGTTGATCGTAGCCATCCTCGTAGGATTGACATTTGTCCTTCGCTAAAAGGTAGCGACTGAACTCTTGCATATCCTCATATCGGAATATCAATGACTCGCCCCGACTTCTCAGAACGGCTGAAGGCCATCCCCACCAGACCCGGCGTGTACCTCATGCGCGGAAGCTCGGGGGAGGTCCTCTACGTCGGAAAGGCCGCCGTCCTTCGCAACAGGGTCGGCAGCTACTTTCAAGCCTCGGCCAGCCATCCGCCAAAGATCCGTCGCATGGTGGCCAGGGTGGCCGACTTCGAGTATATCGTCACCGAATCGGACCAGGAAGCGGTCATCCTCGAGTGCAACCTCATCAAGGAGCATCAGCCCCATTACAATGCGCGGCTGAAGGACGACAAGAGCTATCCTTTCATCAAGATCGATGTTTCCGAGGAGTACCCTCAAGTCTACATCACGCGGCGGGTGACCAAGGACGGCTCCAGGTATTTCGGTCCCTTCGCCAGCGCGGGAAGCGTTAGAAGGACCCTGGCCCTTCTCAAGAAGCTGTTCCCATACCGCTCCTGCACCAAGACGATCACGGGCACCGATCCCCGCCCCTGCCTGGACTACTACATCAACCGCTGCGTAGGGCCCTGCATAGGGGCCGTGAGCAGCGATGAGTATCAGGAGATCATCGACCAGGTAATTCTCTTTCTGGAGGGCAAGACGAACAAGATCGTCAAGTCCCTGGCGTCAAAAATGGAAGAGGCGGCGGAAGGACTGGAATTCGAGCGTGCGGCGACCCTTCGAGACCAGCTCAGAGCGATCGAGCGGGTCCACGAGGGCCAGAAGGTCCTGCGCCTGACCTCCGAGAACGTAGACATCGTCGCGGCGGCGGGAGGCGCCAGAGAGGCCTGGGTGGAGGTATTCTTCATCCGCCAGGGCAAGCTAATAGGCCGCGACCACTTCATAATGGCCGGCACGGATGATGAGGAGCACGCCAAGATCCTGACGGCCTTCGTCAAACAGTTTTACGATGCGACGCCGTACGTGCCCCCCCGTATACTGGTCCAGCACCCGCTGGACGACACCGCCTCCATCGAGAAATGGCTCAGGGACAAGCGCGAAGGTCCCGTCAAGATCCACGTGCCCCAGCGCGGCGAAAAGCTTCGCCTGGTGAACATGGTGGCGGAGAACGCTCAGCTGGGCCTGGAGCAGCTGGAGGCGCGCAGACTGGCGGACAGCGAGGCCATGGACAGCGCCCTGACCGAGCTGCAAGAGGCCCTGAGCCTGCCCAGGCTGCCCAGCAGAATCGAGTGCTACGACATCTCCAATATTCAGGGCACCAATCCAGTCGGAAGCATGGTCGTATTCGAGGACGGAAAGCCGAAGACCTCTCACTACAGGCGATTCAAGATCGCGACGGTCGAAGGAATCGACGACTACTCGATGATGCGGGAGGTGCTGACTCGGAGGTTCAAACGCCTGGCGAAATCCGTAGACGCCGAAAGGGCAAGCGACTCCAACGGGGGCCCTGAGACAACCTCTGAGAAAAAGAACCAAAACGGCAAAGAATCCTGGGGCATCACACCAGACCTCGTGTTGATCGATGGCGGAAAGGGTCATCTGGGTGCTGCTCTGCAGGTATTCCTGGAGCTGGGAATCGACTTCGTTCCGCTGGCCAGCCTGGCCAAAGAGAACGAGGAGCTGTTCATTCCCCAGATGCGGGAGCCGATCATATTGCCCCGGAGCTCGCAGGGCCTTTTCCTGGTGCAACGGGCCAGGGACGAGGCCCACAGGTTCGCGATTACCTTCCACAGGGAGCGCAGGTCAAAAAAGAGCGTATCCTCGGTCTTAGACTTGGTGCCGGGCATCGGGCCGAAGCGACGCAGGCTCCTGATTCGACGCTTCGGGTCCGTCAAGGGCATAAAAGAGGCACCCCTCGACGACGTGGCCGCGGTGCCCGGAATGACCCTGAAACTTGCCAGGTCCGTCAAGAATTACCTGTAGATCGAGGGCATAGGCTCCCAGCTTCACACGGGACCTGGCTCGACCCGGCCCCCAAAAGTTTTTATGCTTTGATTTGGTTCACACGACGCCAATGTTTGTCCAAAGTCTAAAACTCAGTTCAGCACGCATCTGAAACGTTCGTACTGATTTTGAGCCCATTTTCCTGCCATTAGTATTAGACTTTTTCTAGCACGAATAAAAACCTTTTGGCTAAGGTTAGGCTGGTAGTTCAGGATTGTGGTGGATCGTGGGCCGGCTTTAGCAGCAGGGTCACGGAAACGGAACTCAGAGCACTTGTAGCTAGGGACTCAGCAACTTCGCATCTATTCTTGCTGCCCAGGCACGAACATCATCGAGAGGGAGTTCACACAATGACGACTGTTGGTTGCGGTAAAGCCTTCTCCAATGAATACGTGACCCAGATGGGCGCCGCAGTTGGCACACTCGACCTCCGTTCGCTCACCATCGGGATCGGGTAAGTGGTTCACGGCTCCTGGTATCTCCTGATCAAAGGACGGCCAGCCACAATGAGCGTCAAACTTGTCATCAGAGCGATAAAGCTCGGCGTTACATCTCCGGCAAACGTAGATTCCTTCCTCGTAAAAGTCGTCGTACTCCCCAGTGAAGGGCGGTTCAGTCTCTTTCGATTCGATTACGTATCGCTCCTCCGCCGAAAGTGGGCTGTAGTTTGAGTCGTTCATTTTCAATCTTAGCCTCGTATTACCGTTCTACGCTGTTCCGAGGTCTATCTCCCGGGCAGTCCCCGCACCGGGCGTGGCCCATCATGGCCTTTGGTCGTCGAAGGCCGGAACGGACCACGCTTGCTTGCCGCCAGACCCTGTTGCGATGTCCTCTAGTCGGAAT
>JADFQF010000114.1 GCA_022561955.1 Chloroflexota bacterium
GTATGGTGGCGCTTGGAGCCGTTGTCGGCGATCCAGAGCTGCTCTGCGGCTCCGTCCTTGACCAGCGTGATGCCGTGGGCGTCGGCAAAATCGCCGTCCCAGGACTTCACCAGTTTGCCTTCGCCGTCGAAGAAGAGCACCGTGTGGTCGCCGGAGTGGCAGGTGATGATCTCGCCCGCCTCGGTGACGACCATGCCCGGGTGCGCCCAGCCGAGCCGCGAGCTCTCGGATTCGGGAACGTGGGCCCAGTTGTCGATCCACTCGTATGTATTGTCGCCTGTGCCGGTACGCATAGTCATAGCCTTCCGATCTTGTGCTTCGTGATGGGGCGGTCGCCGTGAAATCTAAGGATTGAGAATGACCTTGGTGTAGCCCTCGACGCGCTTGTCGAATTTTTCGTAGGCGTCGGGCGCCTCTTCCAACGACACCTGATGGGATACGGCAAAGCTGGGCTTGGCCTTCCCGGCGATGATGAGGTCGCGCAGGTAGGCGTTGTATCGCTTCACGTTGCACTGGCCCGTGCCCAATCGCAGGCCCTTCTCGAAGAGCTTGCCGAAGTTGATGGACAGCGCGCCGCGCTTGGCGCCCTCGTCGACCCCGCCCGGGTCGGTCGGTACGTACAGCCCCGGGATGCCCATTGCGCCCGTCGGATTGATGATGTCGATCATCTGGTTCAGGACGACGTTGGGGATCTCCTCCTGCTCGCCGCCCGCCGCGGAAGACCCCTGGGCCGCCGCCTGATAGCCCACGGCGTCGATGCCCTTGTCGGTGCCCTCTCCGCCGCGCCGGTCCTTGATCTGCCGGACAGGGTCGCCCTCGTCGAAGTTGATGGGGATCGCGCCGATCTCCTCGGCCTTGTCTAGCCGCTCCTGTACGTGGTCGATGCAGTACACCTCGGCGGCCCCACGTATCACGCAGCTGTAGGCGGCCATCAGTCCCACGGGGCCCGCGCCGAACACGGCGACGCTCTCGCCGGGGCGAACGTCCGCCAGCTCCGCGCCGTGATACCCCGTGGGAAAGATATCGGCCAGCATCGCGAAGTCTGCCTCATACTGGTCGCCGGGAGGCAGGGGTAGGCAGTTGAAATCGGCGAAGGGCACCTGAAGGTACTCCGCCTGACCGCCGCGCCAGGGACCCATCGAGACATAGCCGTACGCTCCTCCGGCAAAGCCCGGGTTCACGGTGGTGCAGAAGCCGGTGAATCCGCGCTGGCAGTTCTTGCAGAAGCCGCACGCCACGTTGAAGGGCATGACCACCCTGTCTCCGACCTTACGCGTCTTAACGGCGGAGCCGACTTCCTGGATGATTCCCATGTTCTCGTGGCCGAAGATGATTCCGGGCTCGGCGGCCGTCCTGCCCTCGTACATGTGGAGGTCGGAGCCGCATATGCAGGAGGAGGTAATCTTTACGATGACGTCGTTGGGGTGCTGCATTTCGGGGTCGGGGACGGTCTCCACGGAGACTTTGAACGGGCTCTCGTAGACTACGGCTCTCATGAAGGGGCCTCCTTAAGAAAAGCGGTCGATGGCGTGTTCGTGCAGAACTATCGCGGAGTATATCGAGGATGCGGCGAGTTAGGCAAGAGCCGTTGTGTAGGGCTGGAAAACTGGGGGAGAAGTCGGCGAATTCTCATCGACGGTAATACTGAAAAGTTCTGATTTATCGTGACGAGGGATCTAAGACGTCTGGATTTTTGATGGGAATGCGCTAAGCCAGAGATGCCCCATCCATCCTAGGAAGAACACTGGAAGCTACAGCGTTTGTCGGGCCGGGACCCTTGAGGACGCGCACTATGGTTGAGGTCCTGACATTGATAGCCTTTGCGTTTTTCGCCTTGCGCGTGTTCGGAATCTGTAAAACTATCTTCGGACCCCTCAGACGATGTCAGCGATTTTTTGGTAAGAGAAGTTCTCTACGTCCATCTGTAGCTTCGCGTGCTCTATAGTCATGCTTACTAGGTTGCCGTCCTTGTCGAGCTCGATCAGAAGATTCTCATTGACGTCTCGTGTATCAGCGACCCCTTTGTCAGAGAAATTTATCATTAGGGTGTCCGTTTCTGGAAAGTATTTGACATCCATTATGCATCCTCTCTGAAAGAGCGGTCAAAGAACGCATTATGCGCTGTTTCTCCATCTTCAAGTAGGGTAACACGAAGATATCTGTTGTCGGCTTCCACAATACTCCCCCAACGTCTTATCCGTCCGTCCGCCTGGATCTCCTCCCTGATAGGATGGTCCATGACTTTTTGAATCCAGTCAAGTTTGATTCAAATTCTATCGCTTCTTTGTCGGGTGTAAAGAAAATATTGCGTGAATTTCATTATCCTATCTTGGATGTTAGGCAGCAGAATATCATGTCAATTTTGGACCTTGCTCCATGTCTATGTCTGCCCTGATCATGGGGCGAGGGTGCCGATTGAAAGCCCTATGCCTTCTGGTAGATCTGCAGCCTGTGGCGGTTTGTCTCCACGACGTAGAGCCGTCCGTCCCCGTCCAGCGTTACCGATACGGGACCCCAGAAGTAGGGCTCGGTCTGAGAGGATATGTGATAGGGGGTATTGAGGTGTGGCGGAAGCTCGGGGACGAGGTTCGACTTCTCTCGCTCGGCAAGCTCGTCGGGATTGGAGGCGAAGAAGTCCTCGGCCCATTTGGACATCGTCGCCTGGCCTCGCAGCTTCAGGCGAAAGCCGCCGTCGGGCCCGAACACTTGCACGCGTTCGTTGCCCCAATCGGCCACGTAGATATTGCCGTCGGCATCCACCGCCACGCCGGAGGGACGGCTTAGCTGGCCGTCGCCCTGTCCCGACTCACCGAACGCGGCGATGAACTCGCCGCCGCCCGAAAACTTCTGGATGCGATCGTTGCGCCAGTCGGCTACATACACGTTGCCATTGGAGTCGACGGCTGCGCCCCACGGCAGGTTGAATTGGCCCTGGCCGGATCCTTCCGCGCCCCACGAGAGGATATGCTTTCCATCGGTATCGAACTTCTGCACCCGGTTGTTGTTCTGGTCGACGATGAATACGTTGTCGTCCGAGTCGATGGCGATGCCGGCAGGCCCGTTCAGCTCGCCTTCGCCGGCGCCCAGCGATCCCCACTTGCTCAGGTACTCGCCGTCGCTGCCGTACACGGTGATCCGGTGGTTATGCTCGTCGGTGATATAGAGCCGCTCCCGGCTGTCGAAGGCCATCGCCACGGGCCACACGAACTGCCCGTCTCCGCTTCCGTACCCCTTGCCGAACTCGTACAGATAGTCCTCGTCGAGGTTGCACACGCCGACGCGAATGGCGGCGGCACGGGCCGGGTCGCAGCGGTTCAGGACGAAGATGCGCCCGTCCTTGCTGATGGCCGTGTCGTAGGGATTCGCGAAGCCGCGGCCGTTGAAGCCGTTGTTCACGATGCCAATCGTCTTGACGTAGTCCAAAGTTAGCGATGCGGCAGTTGATTGCGCGGTCACCCCGACGCCTCCTTGATCTAGGCCAGTTGGTACTCTTTGGTAGAGGCGACCAGCCTCAGTACATTGGCGACGCGCTGCTCCGATTCGCCGCCGGGCTCATGGTCCGTCAGGTCCACGTTGCCTTCCCTGGACGCGAACTCGATCAGCGCCGAGCGCGTCGTGTCGGATATCTCTATGGGGCCGAGCAGGTCGACGCATCTGTCGACGAGCTGCTCGGGAGTCAGCTCACCGCCACTCTCTGTGGCGAGCCTGTCGATGATGGCCCTGACACCGGGATTATCCAGATTGCTGACCTCTTTAGCGGCGAAGTTGACTCGCTCGACCAGGGCCCCGCTGTCGATCCACTCCACGCCCTCGTGCCAGCCTTCGACGGTCGGGGGCTGCAACAGCCCTTGCCCCATGAAGAAGGCCTGGTTGGCGGTCGCCTGGACGCCGAGCGTAGGCGTCTGGTAGCTTCCGGCGGTCCGGATGGCGCCTACCACGAGCTCGATCGGCCCCTTTACCCTGGCGAAGCGCGCCTCTTTCGACTTGAAGTAGTCGGAGTTGAATAGGGTGCGAAGCACCGAGCGAATCTCGTAGCCGGACTCGAAATACGTCGCCATCATCTGCTCGATGATCTGCTCTCCGCCCTCGTCTACCTCGTCGGCGGTGAAGAACTGGAAGAGGCGGGTGCTGACGAAGCGCGCCGTGGAGTCCTGGCGGCATATGATCTCTATTATGTCCTCGCCGTTGAACCGGCCCTTCTCGCCCAGGAAGGTCTTTTCTTCGTCGTCATGGTCCCAGTCGCGGTAATCGTAGTGCCATGCGATGCGGCCGTAGGGCCAGATGGAGTCCTTGCCGGCGCGTACCGCCATGTACCCGGCGTTACCCAATGTCCAGCCCGTGAAGGCGCGGGAGCACTCCTTGATATCGTCCTCCGTGTAGCTGCCGATGCCCATGGAGAAGAGCTCCAGAAGCTCGCGGCCGAAATTCTCGTTGATGGCGCCCTTGTGGTTTTCGTTGTTGTCCAGCCAGATGATCATGGCCGGGTCCCTGGAAAGCTCTACCAGCAGCGACCGAAAATCGCCCAGGCCATCGCGTTTGAACATGTCGATCTGGTTGAGCAGGGTCCTCGCCTGATTGAGCTTGGAGTAGCCGGTGGCGAAAAGGCCGTGCCAAAAGAGTGCGATCTTCTCCTCCAACGGGGCCTTGGTGGTGACCATCTGGTACATCCAGTAGGCCGCCGCCCCGTCGAGCTGTCGCATCTCGGACTGGTCGACGTGGTACCGACGGATGAGGTCGTCGGGCAGCGTCTGAGGATCGCCGGGGTTCAGCAGGTCTTCGACGACCGCCGCGTATCCCTGCGAGACCTTCTCCTCGAGCTCGTCCCGTGTCGCGCCGAAGCCCGCGCGCCGCATGAGGTGGGCCATCGTTGCGATGTCGTTATTGCTCATGGGTTCTCCTGCCTTACCTTCACTTGCCGCAAACATCGTCCCGGAATATCGTTCTCGGAGCCGCATTCCGAAAATCGAGGTCCGCCCGCAAGCGAAAATTTACTTCTTGATGATGTCGAACTGCTCGAACTGACCGTTGACGATAGGGGCCGCCTCCAGGTCCAGCCACTGCTCCAGAACGGTGGAGTATGTCGAGCGGAAGTCGTTGTTGAAGCGCAGGTCGCCCTCCAACAGGTCCTCCTCTTTAAGGGACGGATATTCGCCGTAGAGGCCGCCCTTCACCGAGTTGCCGATGATGAAAGCCGTCCCGCCCGAGCCGTGATCGGTGCCGGAGCCGTTGTCCTTGATGCGCCTGCCGAACTCGGAGAAGATGAAGATGATGGCCTCGTCTTCACGGCCGTGCTCCTTGAGGTCGTCCTGGAAGTCGCCGATTGCGCCGGAGATGTCGTCCCAGAGGCTGGCATGAGACGCAAGCTCTCCGGAGTGTGTGTCGAAGCTGCCGTGCTGGGTGTAAAAGATCCTGGTGCCCAGGTCCGCGAGCATCACCTGCGCGACGCTCTTCATGGTCTTCGCAAAGGCATTGTCGGCATATTCGACGTTGGAAGTGTATTTTTCGGGGGCCGTTCTAAGAATGTCGGCGCCCTTGAGCGCGTCGGAGCCCGTCTGGCCGAGGAACTCCATGACGGCGTCGCCGCCCGCGCCGGAGCCGTACATCTTCGAGAAGGCCTCCAGAGCGTACTTACGCATTGTCTCATCTTCCATATCAGGGAAAAGACCGTAGGTATCCAGGTTCCCCACCGAAGCGACGGGCACTCCACGGAGTCCCAGGGCGCGCGGCAGTCCACGTCCGAAGTTCACCGCCGTCAATACGTTTTCCGCCTTGGGGTCCAGGTCACGCGTGGCGCGGCCAAGCCAGCCTTCGGTGCCGATCTCGTCGGGCAGGGCCGTATGCCAGATATCCATGGAGCGAAAGTGCGAGCGATTTGGGTGGGGGTAGCCGATGCCGTTGATTATGCCGACCTTGC
>JADFQF010000115.1 GCA_022561955.1 Chloroflexota bacterium
AAGGCGGAGTACGTAACGGACATCTCGGCCATGGTCGCCTCGGGACGGCTGGACCTCGACGGGTTACGGGGCAGGTCCACGGAAGATGTCGTCGAGTCGTTGACGGCCATACGCGGCGTGGGACCGTGGACGGCCCATTGGCTCATGATACGGGCGCTGGGGCATACCGACGGCTTTCCTCATGGAGACATCGCGCTCCAAAAGGCCATGGGCATGCTCGTAAAGGGCGGAGGCGCGATGTCGGCAGACGAGATCCTGGAGTACTCGGAGCGCTGGTCCCCTTACCGCAGCTACGTCACGGTATATCTCTTCGCCGCCATGAGGTCCGGGCGCCTGGAGGAGCTTGTCGGGTCTCGGACTCGATCGGCGATTGACCTTCGTCCCGGCGGCCCAAGTGTTCCCATAAATAAAAAGGAGCGGCGCTAAGGCCGCTCCTCGTAGACCCGATCCAGTCCCCGTTCCGTTCGCTTAGTTTAATCCGAGCCAGTCGTTGACTACTGTGTCCCCGGTGATGAGGTCGATCTCTGCCTGGGTGAAGGGGAACTGGGCGATGACATCGATCATGTCGGCAGGCGTCTGGCGCGGGTTCATCCTCAGATATCCCGAACCCAGCAAAACGTGGTCCATCCCCCACTGACGTAGCCGCCACAGCACTAGCTCCTTCTTGACCAGGGGAGCGTTCTTGTTGAAGTCCAGACAGCTGCTGGCGACCAGATACTGGTTGTCCCGCTCCAGGCCCGGAATCGCGCGGAAGGCCGACAGCCACGTGTCTATCAGGCCGTCGTCGTCAGCCCCGGCGCATCGGTCGTGCGCTACTTTGATGTTCGGATGGTCCGCCAGCAGACCCAGGAGGTTCTCGAGGCCTTCGCGGCTCAGGGGCAGCCCGATTGGCGTGGCGGCATTGAGAAACATGGGTACGCCTTCTTGGTCGATGCGGTCCATTACCCTGCCAAGCGCCGCTACATCCTCGTCCTTGGACATATCGAGATCGGACTCCGTAAGATCGACTGTCACGCCCACGATGCCCGGCAGCTCGACGCACCGCTTGATTTCGCCCGGCGCACTCACGAAGTCGGGATTTACTCCGCAAAATCCGATCAATCTGCCCGGGTGCTTTTGCACCTCGGCAGACAAGAACTCGTTCTCCTTCGTAACATCCCTGTCCGAAGGTAGGGCGGAGCTAGAGCCCAGGCTGTGTACCACCGCGCGGTCGATGTTGGCTTCATCGAGAAGCTCTATGATACCGTCGGCACGAGACCCAGACCCGCCTCGGCCCGTTATGGAGGCGCCCAGCAAAGTGCTGACGATGATAGTGTTTGCATCGAAGGCCGCACCATCGATCACGAGAGGATCTGCGGACTCGATGACCTGTTCCGCGGTGGGGCCCGGAGGGCCTGAAGGACCTGGAGCACCAGGGAGACCGGGCGGCCCCGCCAGACCGCGGCCTCCTTGTGGGCCCTCTGTTCCTTGTGGCCCGGGCCTGCCCTGAGGTCCCTGCGGCCCTGGACGGCCCTGAGGTCCCTGGGGACCCATGGCACCATCGCCGCCGGATGGGCCGGACTGACCGCGAGGGCCCGGATCACCCTTTCCGCCGGTTGCTCCGGCCGGACCCTCCGCGCCGGAGCACGCCATCGCTGCGATTGTTACGGCTATGACTAGGCCTCCCAGCAACGCCTTCCACGGTGATGCCATAATCATTCCACCCCTTTAAAGTGACGGCTCCGATGTTTCGGCCCAACCTTCAAGATATTAAATCCCATATATTACGGAAGAGTTACCAGCTAATATAAGGCGTCGAAGGCGTCCTTGTTAATGCTTTTACACTCCCTGATTTTCGCCATTCGGCGATATACTTGAATCTAGACCTCCTCGAGGGTACGCGCATTTCCTATCGTGAAGACGATGTCATCTCGACTAGGGCCCGGGCCCAGGGAGGGGTGAAGCGTGAGATTCATCTTAAGGTGGCCTATTCGTCGCCAAGGCTTGAAGTTGGAGACCGCTAATGAGCAGCACATTTCCCGAAGACGGTTGGGTAAGAGCGAACGGCCTGAACTTTCATTATCTCGACTGGGGTGGAGACCGGACCAAGAAACCGCTGATACTCATGCACGGAATCGGAGGCCACGCGCACCAGTTCGATGACCTCGCGCCCCGCTTGACCGACAGGTGGCACGTCGTGGCGCTGGATGCCAGGGGTTGCGGCGACAGCGACTGGAGCCGCGCCGGTTATTCCGTGCAGGCCTTCGCGTCCGACATCGGTGCGGTTGCTCAGAAGCTGGGACTCTACCCCTTCGACTACTACGGCCACTCCCAGGGCTCACGCATAGGCATGGCGTTGGGCGCCTACTACGGCGGGTTCATCGACCATCTCGTGCTCGGGGACTACGGCCCTCTGCCCGACCCTTCTCCCAGCGGGAGAGAGACCGCGGCCCGACGTCTCGCGGGGAGCGAAAGGGAGAGGCCGAAGGGTTTCTTCAGCCGGCAGATGGCCTTCGATTGGCACCGCGAAGGCGATCCGGGGCAGTCCGACGAAAAGATATGGATGCTTGTAAGCAACACCTATCGTACTAACTGGGACGGCATTCTCGTGCCCAAGACGGACCCGGAGATATCCTGGCTAAACGGCCGCACCGCACTTAAGGAGGGCCCATTCTTGTGGGAGTGCGTGGGCAAAATTTCCTGCAAGACACTCGTGCTGCGAGGTGAGAACAGTACCGTGCTTGACCGGCCGCAGGCGGAAACGATGGTGGAGACGATCCCCAACGGCAACGGCACGTTGAAGGAGGTCCCGAACGCCGGTCACGGGCTTCACAACGAGAACATGGAAGGAGCCCTGGCCATAATCAGGGATTTCCTGGACAGCTAGAGTGGGCGTTAAGGCGTTGTCGTGAGCAAGGTTACGAGCGTCTGAACGAGCGAAAAACCTCGTTGACCAGGTTTTTGCTATCGGCTATCATAATTTGAACGGAGTGTTCCCATTGGACTATTTATCGCGATGCACAGCCGTTGTGACCCGGCCGGGGAACGCTCTAATCTCCTTCGAGCAGGATAATCGAGTGTCAGGCTTCGGGACGCGGTTTCTCCGGGTGTGGGGTGGGAAAAGAGGCCGCTTCAAAGCGATACCCACTCTGGCCATTCTTATCTCCCTGGTGCTCGTCGCCTGCTCATCTCAATCTCCGCCTCCCACGCCCGTCGGGCCCACCAGTTTTGCGGACGTGGCCGGTTCAGCCGCATCTCCAGCGCCCGATGATCGGTCGCAGGCGCCGCCGGAGAGTGTGCCGCCCCAGGTATCGTCGGCCTCTGCCGCGCCGAGCGCCCCACCTCAGGCCCTATTCGCATCGCTGCCGTCGATCTCGAGGCTGGTGGACAGCGTCGAGCCGGCAATAGCATCCATCGCCGTCGAGTCGGTTTCGAGAGGCCTCTTCTACGACTTCACGGACGAAGGCGCCGGCACCGGAATGATCGTCCGGGAAGACGGCTATATCGTCACTAACTTCCACGTAATACAGAGTGCGGAGAAGATCAAGGTAAACCTCCCGAATGGCGAGACCTACGATGCCGTGGTCGTGGGCCGAGACCGGATAACCGACCTCGCCGTCATCAAGATAGACGCTGAAGGGCTGCCGACGGTGGTGTTCGGCGACTCGGATAAATTAGTGGTTGGCGATTGGGTCGTCGCACTGGGCAATGCGTTGGCTCTGAAGGGGGGGCCCACGGTAACCCTTGGCATCGTCAGCGCCCGTGGACGGACCGTGAGCACCGACCGTGGCGACCTCTACGACATGATACAGACCGACGCGGCGATCAACGACGGCAATAGCGGCGGTCCCCTGGTAAACCTCGCGGGGGAGGTTATCGGAATCAATACCGCCATCTTGCGGCAGGCCCAGGGCATAGGCTTTGCCATCAGCTCCTCGGTGGCTTTCCCCATCATCAACAGCCTCATCGAGCATAAGAGCGTGGTACGCCCGTTGATAGGTCTGACGGGCGCGGACGTAACCCCGGCCAGGGCCAACGTGCTTAGACTAAGCGTGCGTGAAGGCATCATCGTGACGAGGCTTTCGCCGAACGGCCCCGCCGCCGACGCCGGTATCCAGGTCGGTGATGTGATAACGAAGGTCAACGATATTCCCACCCCGGACATGGCGCGGTTTCTGACCCTGCTGTGGACCTTCGAGGTGGGGCAGGTCGTTCAGGTGGAGTTCATCAGCGAGGACGAGACGTCGACCACAGCCATAACCCTGACGGAGCGTCCCTCGGACCGTTAGGAGATTACGGACTGGAGTCTGAGCTCTCGGGGCCGGCCTTTTCCCCGACCAGAACCGCGACGGTCCCTAACCCCAGGCTGCGACGCGCAACTAACTTCAGACCTGCGTGGCCCATCATGGCGGCGAGTCCACTGGCGCTGAGGAACTCGTCCACCGATTCGGGAAGGTAGGTATAGGCTGCTCTGTCGGCGGCGAACAGGGCGCCGATCAGCGGCGTCACGTGTCGGAAGTAGATGGGCAGCAGTCTGCTTAACACGCCGCTGCCTTCCGGGCGCACTATCTCCAGAATGGCGAGCCGTCCCCCCGGTTTCAGCACGCGTTCAACCTCGCCAAGGGCTCCACGAAGGTCGGTGAAGTTTCGCACGCCGAACCCGACGGTGGCACAGACGAAGGTTTCGTCCTCGAAGGGCAAAGCGTGCGCATCGCCCAGAATCAGGGAGAGCTTGTCGGCCAAGCCTGTCCTGCCGGCCTTGTCCGCGGCGATAGTAAGCATCTGGGGAGTGAAGTCGATGCCGTAGACGCCGGTCAGGGAATCCTTGCGCGCGAGGTCCAGGGCGAAGTCGCCCGTGCCCGTGGCGACGTCCAGCGCCGGGCCGGCGACACCGCCGACGGCCAGGTCCACGGCCATGCGCCTCCAGGCATGGTGCCTGCCGCCGGTCATGATCGTGTTCAGCAGGTCGTATCGCTTGGAGATACGGCCGAACATGCCCGAAACATAGTCGGCGCGCTCCCGCCCCCTTAGCCCGGCCAAGCAAAGACCCTCACGCTCGCGCCCGCAGCGCCTTGATTACGCGGGGTAGCTGTGGCAGCAGGTCGCTGGCGATCATGCCCGTGTCGCCGAAGTCCTCGCGGACACGCTCTCCCGCGGCCCCATGAATGTAGACTCCCAGCGAGGCCGCGTTCTCCAGTGTCATGCCCTGCGACAGCAGCCCGGCGATCGTGCCGGCAAGAACGTCTCCCGTGCCCGCCGAGGCAAGGCCGGGATTCGCGAAGGGGCTCAGCAGCGTGCCGCCGCCGGGCATGGCAACGATGGTGAAGGCTCCCTTCAACACGGCTATCTTGTTCCAGGATTTCGCGGAGTTGGTCGCGGTCTCGATGCGGTCGGCCTGAATGACGCTGGTGGGACTGCCCGTCAGGCGCGCCATCTCTCCGGGATGCGGCGTAAGCACCGCGGGACCGTTGAACTTGGCCCACCACTCGGGCGTCTTCGAGAGAATATTGAGGCCGTCGGCGTCGACTATCGTAGGCGGCAGCCGCTCGCCCGAGTAGAGAATGCTCTCCACGAACCGCACGGTGTCGTCCGCCTGTCCCAGCCCACAGCCGATCAGCAGGGCCTGGTAGCCGGGGGCGGCGTCCAGTATGACGCGGGCGGCAGCCGGGGAGACAACTCCGGGCGAGGACTCGGGCAAGGGCAGATACGTCGGCTCCGTGGCCCTGGCCGCGACGGCGGACTGCAGGCTTTCCGGAAGCGCGATGGTCACGAGTCCCGCACCAGCGCGGGTTGCGGCGGCTCCGGCCAGGTAGGCGGCGCCGACGTAGCTGCGCGAGCCTGCGACTA
Organism: Chloroflexota bacterium; assembly: GCA_022561955.1. The sequence goes on from JADFQF010000115.1 coordinate 5,827, forward strand.
CGAGCGCGCTGCCGAAGCTGCCCTTGTGCGAGGCAGATGGTCGTGCGGGCAGCAGGCCGGTCGCCCACGCGTCGTC
>JADFQF010000116.1 GCA_022561955.1 Chloroflexota bacterium
CCGCCACCTCCCCGTCACTCGGCAAAATAAAAAGGGCCTCACGTTTGTGGGGCCCTTTCGTTTAGCTTCCCGGTCTATGTTTGTCCTTCAATGAAGCCTGGTCGACCATTTTTCGCGGCAAACGGCCGGTCTGCTCATTCTAAGAAGTCTCTGAGCTTCTTGGACCTGCTGGGGTGTCGGAGCTTCCTGAGCGCCTTGGCCTCGATCTGACGTATGCGCTCACGAGTGACCCCGAAGTCCCGTCCTACCTCTTCCAGCGTCCTGCTTCGACCGTCTTCGAGTCCGAAACGAAGCTGAAGCACCCTTGCCTCGCGGTCGCTGAGGGTAAAGAGCACATCGTCCACCTGCTCTTTGAGAAGCTGGTACGTCGCCGCCTCGGAGGGTGCGAGGGCGCTGCGGTCCTCGATGAAATCGCCCAGGTGACTGTCCTCTTCTTCGCCGATGGGGGTCTCCAGTGAGACGGGCTCCTGGGAGATCTTGAGGATCTCTCGCACCTTCTCCGGAGTTACCTCCATGCCCGCGCCGATCTCCTCGCTGGTCGGCTCTCGGCCATACTCCTGGACCAGCCTTCTGCTGACGCGGAGCAGCTTATTGATGGTCTCGACCATGTGCACGGGTATTCGAATGGTCCGGGCCTGGTCCGCGATGGCCCTCGTGATGGCCTGTCGAATCCACCAGGTCGCATAGGTGCTGAACTTGTAGCCCTTTCGGTAGTCGAACTTTTCGACCGCTCGAATGAGGCCTATGTTGCCCTCTTGAATCAGGTCCAGGAGCGACATGCCCCTGCCGATGTATTTCTTCGCCACGCTGACCACCAGGCGAAGGTTAGCCTCCGCCAGGTGTCGCTGGGCTCGCGTGCCCTCGTCCTTCGTCTTCTCAACGAAGCTTCTGAATACGAGCTCATGGGTCTCCATTCGCTCTCGAAGGTCAGGCTTCTGGGTCTCGATCAGCAGCTCCTGGGACGTCGGCGAACAGTCCAGGACCTCCAGGACCTCGTTGGGTAGAAGTCGGCTGTCCAGAGATAGAACTCGGAGGTCCAACTTCACGTCCTCGGGCTCTCTGTTCAGCGTATCGCCGATGAAGTTGAGCATCTCTTCCGGCAGCTCGCCGTCGAGGGCGTCCCTCATATCGGGCGCGGAGATGATCTCGGGCAGGGTACGCTTGCCATCGAGTCCGACGTACCGGCTCACCGCGTCGATGAGGGGCTCGGAATCGCCGAGGCGCTTCATCATGTAGAGCATGCTCATCCATGCCCTGGGCTGCCTGCCATCCAGCTCCAATATGTCCTTCTCGATCTTCTGGATGTGCTTGCAGGCCTCCATCCTTCGAGCAAGTATGCGCTCGTCCGCGGCCTTGAGCAGGCTTACTCTGCCTATCTCCCGGAGATACATCCTGACCGGGTCGTCGATCATCTCGACGTTCTCCAGGTTTTTCTCCCACTCGCTGTCTATGTCCGTCTCGTCTTCGGACTCCTTATCGGCTTTAGCGTCGGGATCGTCGGGGTCGTATTCATCGGAATCGTTGGCGTCTTTTTCCTCCGGCGCGGGCTTAGCCAGTGCGTCCCGCTCCTCGACGATGACGTACCCGTCCTCACGGCTCTTGCTGGAGCCGATCAGGTCATTGGTCGTGGCACTCTGCGCCAGGCCTATTACCAGGTCGCTGGATTCATCTCCGTCCATGGGTCTATTCATATACTCAACCCCATCTCGTAAAAATTAGGCCCGCTTGCCTTCAGCCCACAGGCCTTGTTTGACATTGCTCCGACCGTGTTGGTCGAAGGCCGTGTTTTCACTAAGGTTGGAATGTCTCTCTTATTCTGGAATTCGCCTCGACTATGTCTTCCTCGATATCCCTTGAAGCAGGCTGGTCCGCTTCGACGGATACCAGCAGCGACTGCTGACGCTCCCGCCAGTGCCGGCTCTCAAGCCTCCGCATGCACTGGAGCAACGCCCTCTCGCTCTGAGCTCTGTCCGACGGCGCGTGCTGCATCTCCGTCAGGTAGGACAATCGCTCCCCCAGCGCATCGTCCAGCGATTCCCTGAGGTCATCTATTGTAGAGCAGGCTAACCAACGCGTAAATACTTCTCTGTCCTCTGTGTTTCGGAAAAGCTCGGCCGGATAGGCAGACACCTGTTTCTTGAGCTCGGGCCTGTTCAGTATCAATGAAAGCACATACTCGTCAATTACGCTGCCCGGGTTTTTCATCAGCGCCGACGCATCTTCTTCCTGACCAGGAGGCCTTTCCGACCGCGCCCGCGTCCTGTCAGCGCCCGCACGATTGCCTCGCGGCAGGCTAGCCTTGAGCTGCTCGATGGTAACGTGCATCGCCCCCGCGAGCTGCTCCATGTACTTTTCCTGATCGAAAAAGTTCTCCGTCGCCGCGATGAGGGGGAATACCGCATCTTTGAGCTGCGTCTTGCCCTGGCCGGTGTTCAGATCGAACCTGCTTGCGACCGTCGGAATCAAGAAGTCCATGAGGGGAAGGGCATTTTCGGTGATGTCTTCCCAGGCCTTGGTGTCGTGTCGTATTAGCTCGTCCGGGTCGCGCCCGTCGGGCAAGGAGGCGATCTTCAGGACGATGGGGTCTCGCTGGTACAGAACGCCGGCAGAGGTGCTTCTTCCGGCAGACCTGCGGCCGATCACCCGCCATGAGGACTCCAGGCTTCGAAGCGTCGCCTCCTGACCGGCGACGTCCGGGTCCAACGCCAGGACGAAGCTCTTCGCCAGGGGCCGTAGCTGTCCCACCTGGTTCTCGGTCAGCGCCGTGCCCATGGAGGCCACGACGTTGGTATATCCGTGTTGGTGGGCGGCTATGACGTCCATGTAGCCTTCCACGACGACGCCCGTGTTCGAGTCTTTAATAGTCTTGTTCGCCAGATGCATGCCGTAGAGCATACTTCGCTTGTCGAAGACCGGCGTGGCGGCCGTGTTGATGTACTTGGGGTCGGAGCCGTCCAGGGACCTGCCCCCGAATCCGGCGACCCTGCCCCGGCGGTCGTGGATCGGAAACATCAGCCTGCCGTGAAAGAAGTCCCGGGTCTGACCGTTCTCGTTTCTGCGCAGGAGTCCCGCCTCCACGGCCACGTCCTCTTCGACGCCAAGGCTCAACAGGTGGGATTTTAGTCCCTCCCAACCGTCCGGACTAAGGCCAAGCTCGAAATTCGCCGTCGCCGAGGCGTCCACGCCTCGTTTATCCAGATATGATTGAGCCTTTTCGCCCTTGTCGGATGCCAGTACGTCCCTATAGAATTTCGCCGCTTCGCCGTTGGCCTGATAGAGGAGCTCGTGCCTGCCCCTGGACTGGCCGTCTTCGCCCGCCCGTGTTATCTCGACACCGGCTTTTTGTGCCAGGGACCTCAGCGCCTCGCCGAAATCCAGATTGTCCGCCCGTTGAATGAAGGAGAATACGTCTCCGCCTGTCGAACACGCTCCGAAGCAGTGCCAGCTCTGGCGCTCTGGATTCACTATGAACGAAGGGGTCTTTTCATCATGGAAGGGACACGGCGCCTTGAAGTTTCGGCCCGCCTTTTGCAGCGATACGTAACCCGACACAACATCGACAATGTCCAGACGTGTCTTGACGTCGTCAACAACGCTCATATGGTTACTGCGTCCTCAGTCACTTAGGACCCTGTTTGTAGGCGAACCGGGCTATCTTGTTGAGCGGCCGCTTCACGCTCTTCACATGCCAGCTTATGTGCTCGATGGAGGCGCTGAGGTCGACCAGGCAGTCGCCGATCTCGTGCCAGTCTCCTGCGGACTCCAGCATGCCTTCAAGACGCTCAGCCAGCTCCTTTTGCGCTCCCCACAGGTCGCCAAGGTCCGTGCTCAGGTGGGCGAGCTCGTCGTTCAACGATTCAGGAAGGCCCAGCTCCTTTAGCTTGATAACGACCTCGTGAGCCATCAGAGACATGCTGCGGGCATGTTCCAGGTTGGGCTCCAGCCCGGGTAGCGTTCCGTTGGAATCGATGGAGGCCAAGCCAATCAGACCTTCCAGGGCAATCGCGCTAACGCGGAACGCCCTACCCTATATTATGTATCCAGAGTCACGTAGTGAGATATATAGGTCATCCACAGTTCTCGGACCATTTCCAACGCATCTTGCTGGGGGCCAGCACTCATTCGGTCTATCTGCTCGAACGTTGTCTTCCAGATCGCGTCCACTTCCGCTTTCCATGGACCGTATTCGATGCCGTGGGCATCCCGCTGCATGGCCTCCAGGTGTTCACGAATGTACTTGACCTTGTTTCCGACCGTCCGAGCCCGAATCCTATCCGTCGGCGTCCCCGCCGACATTATAGCAATCTCTCGCGAAATATCTCGGCGATTCCCGGCTGAACGGCCTCAGCCATCCTGAGCGCGAACCTGTCCGTCATGCCGGATATGTAATCGGCGACGGCCTGGTCCTCGGACCTGCTACGGGCGGCGTATTCGGCGGGAATCTCCCCGCGGACCTCGTTGAAGTAGTGGTAAAGCAGCCTGAAGACCTCTCTTGCGGCCTGCCCTTCTTTACCCTTGTCCTCGGGGATGTAGACCTTCTCGAACATGAAGTCCCTCAGCGCCATGACCGCGCGACGAACATCGTCGCTCATAGTGATCTCTACGGAGTCCTCGTGCCCGCTGGAGTTCAATCCCGACGCCGACCACGAGCTTTCGATGATGTCCGTCACCATGCCGTCCAGCATTTCGGGCTGACTGCTTCCCAGGACGGAGACTACCTCTCCGGGCAACGCGCGCTCGTCGAGTTTGCCGGCCCGAAAGGCGTCGCCAAGGTCATGGTTCAGGTACGCCACCGCGTCTGATATTCGACACACCTGTCCTTCCAGGGTCAGGTCGTCATCGACGCCGCTCTCCAGAAAATCGCCCTTGGGCTTGGAGTGGGACACGATGCCGTGGCGCACCTCCCACGTGAGGTTGAGGCCCTCGCCCTCGTTCTCGAGCTGCTCCACTATTCTAAGGCTCTGTTGGCTGTGCTTGAAGCCGCCGGGGTGCAGCTCGTTGAGCTCGTCCTCACCTATGTGGCCGAAGGGTGTGTGGCCCATGTCGTGGCCCAGCGCGATGGCCTCGGTGAGGTCCTCGTTGAGGTTGAGCGCGCGGGCGATGGTCCGCGAAATCTGCGCCACTTCCAGCGTGTGGGTCAGCCGGGTGACGTAATGGTCGCCGAGCGGGGCGATGAACACCTGAGTCTTGTGTTTGAGGCGCCGAAAGGCCTTGCAGTGAAGAATCCTGTCCCCGTCCCGCTGGTATTCGGTGCGAATAGGAGACGGCGGCTCCGCGACCTCTCTCCCTCTGCTGGATGCGGACCTAGAAGCATATGGGGAGAATGCCTCCTCTTTATGCTCGAGTCGTTCGCGCACCGATATCTGTGTCACAGAGTAAGAAGAGGCCTTTCTCTAGCGTTTTGCCGGTCGGGAATCTCCATCAAATCGCCAGCCACCAGACCCAGGAAATCCCGAAGGGAAGGCGTTCAAGCCTAAAAACGACCGCTCGAATCAGTATAGCACACGCCTGCAAATCCACCCTCTGATTTCGTTTCCCACACCAATACGGGCCTTAGCAGCGAGACCAGAGTCTCGGCGGATTCGGAAAACGTTTGCGCGTGCCAAAACGGGTCATTGGACGATCTGGAAGGGCGGCATCATGATCGGCAGGTCTACCTCAACCAGGACAGGGGCATTCGCGTCCAAGGCCCTTCGTAGGGCGGGTCCAAGGCCGTCGGGGTCCGTTCGTATCCCCATGACGCCAAACGCCTCGGCCAGCTTCATGAAATCGGGATTGTGCAGGTCGGTGCCGATGAACCTGCTGCCGTACTGGTGAGTCTGGTCCCACATGGAGGCGCCGTATGTCTTGTTGTTGCAGACCACCGCGACGGTGT
>JADFQF010000117.1 GCA_022561955.1 Chloroflexota bacterium
CACGCAAGCCAGGAGGAGCTCAAGATGTTGTTGAGCCTGAGGCAGCCTACGTGCGTCGTGCCGGTGCACGGCGAGTACAGGCATCTTGCGAGTCATGCGGCGCTGGCCCAGTCCATGGGCATACCGGAGGAGAATACCTTCGTGCTGGAAGACGGGGACGTCCTGGAGCTCACGGAGGAAAAAGGCGTCGTGGCGGAAAAGGTCCAGGCGGGGCGCGTATACGTCGACGGCCAGATGCTCTGGAGCACGCAGAGCCCCGTCATAGAGGAGCGTAGACGCCTATCCAGGGACGGCGTCGTCGTCGTGGCCATAACAGTCGACGCCAAAACGGGAGTCGCCAAGGGTGCTCCCGAGCTCGCCTCCGCCGGTTTCGTGGAATTGGACGAAAGCCAAGAACTTTTCGAGAAAACTTCTAAAATGGTCCTCACAAGCCTAGAGAAGCAAGGGGTCCACGCCTTAGAGTTAGACGAGGTGAAATCCAACATCTCGGATTCCGTTTCCAATTTCCTTTACAAGGAGACTCGAAGGCGTCCAACGGTCCTCACTGTCATAGAACAGGTCTAGCCGGAATATTCTTCGCCTTCAACGGGCGGCGGCTCACGGCACGCACCGGCTTCGGCTGACCGACTCCTTCACGCATACATGGGCCTATGGTGTGAGAGGGCCACACCGTTTACAAGAGCGCCGGTAATTCTTCGGTAATTTTCACCTTGTTAACCTATTATTGCCGGCTACGCTTTATCTATCGAAGGACTATTTGCCATGGCAGTTGACAAAGCTTTAACAGGCGCCACTCCGGACTCGCACGCTTCTAAGAATTCATTCAGGATCGGACTCAGGCCCGTCATCGGCGTCTCCCTGGCCCTGGTGGCTGCGGGATCGTTCGCGGTGTACTGGTTCTGGTTTATCCTCGTGCACTGGTATACGACCACTGGCCCGCAGATTTACACGACCTCCAGAGAAGAGGTCCTGACCAATCTGGGCCTCGGTCTGCTGCCCATCGCCCTCTGGCTGTCGGCGTTTCTCGTCGCGGTCGCATTTCGCCGATCGTTGTTCAGACACTATCGGGCGTGGCTGGCCTCCGCAGCTTTCCTGGCGGTGGCACTGGGAGCCCTCTCGCTGAATCGAGTAGACGCAGGATTCCTGTCCTGGTTCACGATGGGGGGTGCCGTGACACCGGGGGGTTTCGTAGGAGATACAATTGCCGGGCCGGGGGGCGTACAGGCATTCGCTCGGCTGACGGCCATCGGCGTTCTTGGCGCGGTCATGTTGGTTCCCTCACTCGCACTGGCTGCCTCCGTCCAATCAGGAAGGCTGGCCCTCTACGTCTATGTGGTTCTGGTTGTAGGGCTTAGGGCCGTCGGCAGGATGTATCGCAGCAAGGAGGATGCCCAAGCGAGGTCGGTCTCCCGCCTCGACGGAAGTCGGGCCTCCGCCGACTTTACAGACGTGGACGACGCACAGTCTCAAAATCACCTGAGGACCCTGTCGGCGTCCGATCTCGTGCCGCAGGGCAGCGGGTATACATTCGCCCCGCAGGCCACCGGCCAGGACCTGGGGGGTTCTATAGTCTCAACGGCGCCTCGCACTTCCGAGGCTGAGCCCGAATCATACTCACCGCCGGCTCCTCAATCGTCCGAACTAGACCTGGACGAGTTTCACGTGATGGATACGCCCGTCTCGGAGCGGGATGCGGCGCCGAGCGACGTCGAATACGAACCCGCGACCAACGGCAACGGCGCAGGCCAGAACGGCCAGGATGCCTCAAATGGCAAGTTCAACCGCTTCTGGGAGTCCTCTCAGGCCGTCGCGGCGCCTCCCGAGCCGGAAGTGCCGGCGTCTCCGTCCAACGGCTCCAATGCCAACGGCAACGCCAACGGCGATCAGGAGATCATGCCCTACTTCGGAGGCGGTAGCTCGACCTGGGCCAAGCCGCCCATGAGCGTGCTTCAGGACATACCGGACCAGGGCATCTCGAAAGTGCAGATCGCCGCCACGGCCGACTCGATCAAGAGGGCCCTCTCCGAGTACGGAATCGAGGTCGAGATCGGACAGGTCAGTCCGGGTCCGACGGTGACGATGTACGGGCTCATACCGGGATGGGTCCGTCGCTATAAGCAGGTAAAGAAGACAGACGAGCACGGCAGGCCGGTCCTGGACGATACCGGCAAGCAAGTGGTCACGCGCGTCGAGCAGAAGACGCGGGTAAAGGTGGATAGCATAATCTCCCGCGAGAAAGACCTGTCCCTGGCGCTGAAGACTCCGAGCATCAGAATCGAGACCCCTGTCATGGGGCAGTCCCAGCTCGGCATTGAGGTGCCCAACGCAAAGGCCAGCCCCGTGACTCTGCGCTCGGTGATGGAGAGCGACGAGTTCAAGAAGCTGAAGGGCAAGGCCGACCTGCCGGTGGCCTTCGGTAAGGGCAGCGGCGGCGAGACGGTCGTGATCGACCTGGCCAAGATGCCCCATCTGCTCATCGCCGGTGCAACGGGCAGCGGCAAGAGCGTCTGTCTGAACGCGATCATCTCCTGTCTCATCATGGAGAAGTCCCCCGCAGAGCTAAGGTTGCTTCTAGTGGACCCGAAACGCGTCGAGCTCACGCCATACAACGGCGTTCCGCACCTGCTCACGCCGGTGGTCGTGGAATCGGAACAGGTCATTGGCTTACTGAAGGGCATGATTCGCGAGATGATGGACCGCTATCGCCGAATGGAAGAAGTCAGCGTGCGTAACATCGACGGCTTCAACAAGCGCTTTCCTGAAAACAAGATGCCCTTCATGGTCATTGTCGTAGACGAGCTGGCGGACCTCATGATGACGGCGGCCTTCGAAGTCGAGCAGGCCTTGTGCAGGCTCGCACAGCTTGGCAGGGCAACGGGCATACACCTCATCATAGCTACCCAGCGGCCATCGGTGGACGTGGTTACCGGGCTCATCAAGGCCAACTTCCCCAGCCGCGCGAGCTTTGCGGTGACCTCCCATATCGACTCCCGCACGATACTGGACACGACGGGTGCTGAGAAGCTTCTCGGCCGTGGCGACATGCTGTATATGCCCATCGACGCCTCCAGGCCCGAGCGTATTCAAGGCGTTTTCATATCGGACAAGGAGATCGAGAAGCTGGTCGACTTCTGGCAGTTGACGCCCAGGGCATCGCTGTCCCACATATCGCTGCGCCCACTCCCCGAGGATGGCGACTCTTCCAACGACAGGCCGAATGGGGAATCCTCCGACGAGCTTCTGGACAAGGCCGTCGAGCTCGCGAAGATGCAAAACAAGCTATCGACTTCGCTGCTGCAGCGGCGAATGCGCATCGGGTACCCAAGGGCGGCCCGTCTGATGGACGAGCTGGAAGAGCGCGGCATAGTCGGACCCAGCGACGGCTCAAAATCACGAGATGTTATAATTAACCAGGTATAGTCCAGCATTTCTAACTGGGAATCCAGTTATAGAGGGGCACATCTGGTGGTCCGCAACATTACGAGCCTCTTCAGCGGGTCCAGAGGCGACGGGGAAGACGACTCCGACCCGGCGGCCAGGGACCGATGCCTGGTGTGCGAAGCCACGTTCGAGGACTCTGAGCTCTACGCTCGCTATCGGGTCTGCCACCTGTGTGGGTTTCACTACAGCATGACGGCCAGAGAGCGCATCGACTCCCTGGCAGACGCCGAGTCGTTCAAAGAGATAAATCGGTCCGTCTCATCCATCGACCCGCTCTCCTTCTCGTCCCGCGGCTCCTACAAGAAGCGCATTTTTCGCGATCAGCGGCGCACGGGGCTCACCGAAGCCGTCGTGACGGGCACCTGCTCCATCGGTGGCAATCCGGCCATGCTCATCGTCTTGGACTTCGGCTTCATGGGCGGGAGCATGGGCTGCGTCGTTGGGGAGAAGGTCGCCCTGGCCCTGGAACAGGCCGCCAAGAGAAAGCTGCCCGCCGTCGCCGTCGTGACCAGCGGTGGTGCGCGCATTCAAGAGGGCGTGCTCTCCCTGATGCAGATGGCGAAGACCTCCATCGCGGCGTGCCAGTTGAGCGACAAGGGCCTGCCGTTTATCACGGTGTTGGCTAATCCGGCTACCGGCCAGGCCTACGCCAGCTTCGCGAGCCTTGCGGACATCATGTTGGCGGAGCCGGGTTCCATCGTCGGCTTCTCGCCGCTTCGGGCCATCAAGGAGTCCAGCAGCGAGCCTCTGCCGCGGGGGTCCCACACGGCGGAGTCACAGCTGGAGCACGGTCAGCTCGACGGCGTAACGGAGCGGGCCAAGCTCAAACCCTTGCTCGCCGTGATTCTCGACCTGCTCGGAGCTCAATACAGCCTAACTGCCCGACGTCGAGGTCAACGCCCTCACGTCGAACCCCACCGCTCCGAGGCCTGGAGCTCGGTGCAGCTGGCCAGGCACAAGTCCAGACCGACCTCGACGGACTACATATCACGCCTGTTTACCAGCTTCGTGGAGCTTCGCGGGGATAGGGCGTATGGAGACGACCCCGCCATCGTCTGCGGGTTTGGACAGCTCGGCGGCCAGACCGTGGTCGTCGTCGGTCAGGAACGGGACAAGGCCGATGGCGAAACGGCGCGACACGATGGCAGGACCTCGCCCGAGGGATTCAGAAAGGCCCAGCGCGCGTTCCAGTTCGCCGCGAAGTTCGACCTTCCGCTCATCACGTTGATAGACACCCCCGGTCCGTACCTGGGGCTGGACGCCGAGGAACGCGGTCTCGGCAGGGCCATCGCGACCACGATGGCGGGCATGTCGCAGGTCGGAGTACCGTCCTTGTCGGTCATCATCGGCGAGGGTGGGAGCGAAGGCGCGCTCGCCCTGGGGGTCGCCGACCGGGTGCTCATGATGGAGAACGCCATATACTCCACTATCTCGCCCGAGGGTGCCGCCGGGATAATATTCCAGGACGAGACCCGCGCCGATGAGGTCGCGGCATCTGTGGGAGGTTTCGCTGGGTTCGCTGTTCGGCGATGCGGTTCCTTCGGTCGGGACTCACATGATCGAGGTGCGGACGGTTGACATGTTCGGCCAGATTTATGTGTCGCAGCGGGTTTTGCGGTTGAAGTGAAGTTCGGGATTGTTCGGGATTGTTTGGGTTTGTTCGGGGGTTCGGGGGTTCGGGGTGCCTCCACCCTTTAGGGTGGTGCGTTCGAGGTTGGGGCCATACTATCGCACCATGCTAAAGCATGGAGGCACCCACCTCGACCCACGACCCTAGCCCCGACCAAATCAATGGCAACGCAAGAACTCCGCCAGTTCCTGACAGAGTCGCACGTCACCGACTGCGCCAGGCGCCTGCTCGGGTGCGAGATCGTTGCGCCGGACTGCCGCATCAGGATCGTGGAGGCGGAGGCGTACGGCGGGTCGGAGGACCCGAACAGCCACGCTTACAGAGGGGTCACGGCGCGCAACCGCGTCATGTTCGAGACGACCGGCTGCGCCTACGTGTACTTCAACTACGGGATGCACTGGCTGTTCAACGTCACTTGTCGGCTGGAGGGCGAACCGGGCGCGGTGCGCCACATTGTTGAGAGGATTTTTTAGCCACCGCGTCACCGCCACTGACCAGGGGGATGGCAGCCCGAAAAATTCGGTATGTTCTCCTTTCAAGTTGGATCGCAGCGACTGCAGCAATACCGGATCAGCCACTATGACTAGCGGTTCTCCGGGTGTGTGGATTTTCACTAAATTGAGGGCCGCTTTCAGGTGGCAGATGTTCGCATAGGTTTTGGATACATAGCTGCTGCGGGAGGAGAGGGTTGTGAGCCACCAACGCAGATGGCGGTACCCCCGGCCCATCTCGTAGATGCGGGTCAGATACGGGTCCCTCAAGTCACTGGCCGCCGCGTGGAAATCGTCTGCGG
>JADFQF010000118.1 GCA_022561955.1 Chloroflexota bacterium
TGCTGCCTGCCCCGACTCCTACCGCAAGTTCCTGATAATCGGTAGTGAGCGCCGTTGCACCTGTAAATGAATCCGTACTGAACTCGTGCTTATATTGGTCAGCGCCGGCAGCAGCCTCCAATGTCCAGTTAGCAGAGTCTACACCTTTGATGTTTAAGGTTGCGGTAACATTCCCATCATTTGTTGCAGTCTGCGTATCTCCAAGACTATTCGTATGGCCGGTCGTCGTGGGGATGGCGGCGTGCACGGTGGCGCCGAACGCGCCGGCGGATAGGTCCGTATCCCAACCGCAGGTGGAGGAGAGCGCGGTCCTCAAGCAGCCCGCCGAAAGCCAAGAGATCCCGCTCTTCGCGAAGATACCGCCGTCCATCGAGGCTTCAGACGACAGGCGCGAAGGTATCTCCGGGGAGCCGGCCGCGACTGAGACGGTGTCGGCGGAATCACCTGTGACGCCTGCCTTGGAGGCACCAGCCTCGGCCTTCGGACCTGAAGCGTCTCCTACGCAGGTGTCTACCCCAAGTCCGACACCTGAGCCAACGTCGAGCGCCACTCCTACGCCGCGGCCGACCAGAGCTCCGACCTCGACGCCGACCGCCGGGGTCAGCTCCGACGACCACGATCTCTTGCCTTCGCCGACATCTACCAAGGCGCCCGAGATGACAGTCGATTTGCACTCTGAGACACCGATCCTGGACGACGGACCGGCGCCGCTAATATCTGACGATGGCGATGCGAGCCCTCACGGTCAGGAAACCGTTGACGGCGACACTCAGGGAGACAATGGGTTTTTCGGACATGAGAGCAGCGATGGGCAATACCGGGAAGAAGTTTCGTGCGAGAGCGACCCGTCGCCGAAATTCACAAGCTTCGTTACTGACCTGGATTCCATAGAAACCATATGGCCGACCGTCGCGCTCAGCGGCAACTGGCTCAAGAACCGCTCCTACTTCGCCATGAAGGTGGACGAGGATGGGCAGGTCGAAGAGCAGCCCGTCTACGCGCCCGCCGACGCCAGGCTGATCGAAATCATCTACTACATCCAGCCGATGCAGACGAGGGACGGCGAATGGGTCGACGTACCCCAGTACGACCTCAGGTTCCAGATGAGCTGTGAGGTGAAGTTCTGGTTCGATCACATGAGCCGCCTGGACGGCCCGATCGCCGAGCTGGCCCCGAGGGAGCCGTCGCCGACCACTCGCGACGCCGCGAAACAGGTATCGCTGGAGGTGAAGGCCGGGGACATTATCGCCTACACGACAGGCACGATCACCGCTCACACCTGGGACTTCATCATGACGAACGAGTCCAAAGAGTCCGCGTTCGCAAATCAGGAGCGCTACCTGCTCACTAGCAATCTGAACCATCTCTTGAGGACCGACTGCCCCTACGACTATTACGAGCCGGAAATGCGCGACGCATATTACGAGCTGTTTGGTGCTTGGGGCGGCAAGAGCGAGGACCCTACCTGCGGCGACAACCCGGACAAGCTCGGAACGATCTCAGGCGGCTGGTTCAAGGAGCCCTTCGTGAATGACGGCACGATGAAGATAGACCCCGGATGGGGCCTGGTCGCCGCGGAAGCCCCCGATGGCTGGATCTACATAGACGACGAGCGGAACACGGTGAGGCTCGATCCAGACAACCCGACCTATGCAGACCCCAAGACGGTCACGGCCGAGCACTGCTACGAGAGCACGTGGCGGCCGATGAAGTTCGCTTACCTCAAGCTGCAGGGCGACATGGAGATTGCGGTCGCCATAGGCGACGGACCGTGCCCAAGCAGGCTCCCGGATGACCACCAGGTCTTCTACCGCTAACCCTGGTCTAAAACCACTTGCGCATCCAGTTCCATTCGAAGAAGACCTTGCCCAGGTGCCAGCGGATCGCAGGATTGTACAGCTTGATGGTGGGCGTCGGCTCACCATAGAAGTTACCCCGGCCAAAGCCCGCCCGACCTCCTCCGACCTCGACGAAGCATTCGCCGTTGCCGTCGAAGCGTCCCATTTCGCCTTTGCCCGTGATCTTGGCCGCTATGGTGCGAGCGACGGCCATGCCCTCGTGGTGCGCGAACACGCCTGCCTTGGGCAGCGGCAAGCCCATGGACAGCGGGATGCCGGTGACGTCGCCAATGGCGAAGACATCGTCGAACTTCGTCTCCATCGTGTTTCTGTCGACGGTCACCCAGCCGCTCTCTCCCGTGAGGCCCGCCTCGGCCACCACCGGGGGAGCCATGTGCGGCGGTATGTACACCAGAAAGTCGAAGTGGGCCGTTCTATCCTCCGTGAAGTGGAGGGTCTTAGAATCGGCGTCGACCTCCGTCACCAGGTGCTGAGGGTGGTAGTCGATGCCGCGGTCTTCGACCATCTTCCTGACCCCGGCGGAGACCTCGGGGCCCGCGACCCCCATGGGTCCCGGCTCGGGCGAAAAGAGCGACAGCGAGACACTGTCTCGGACTTTGCGTTTGCGAAGGTCGTGTTCGAGAAGCATGGCGGCCTCGTAGGGCGCCGCGGGACACTTGAAGGGCATGCCCGCCACGAGAACAGTGACGTTCCCCTCGGTTACCGCCGTTCTGGAGTCCCGTATCGCCGTGGCGCCCTCCAGCGTGTACAGGTTGTGCCCGGCGTCGGCGAGGCCTGGGATTCGCTCGGGCGCGAGCTGCGCACCCAGCGAGACCACCAGGAAATCGGCCTCGATCTCATTCTCGCCGACGAGGACCGTCTTCTTCTCGGGGTCGATGCGCCGCACGTCTCCGAAGACTACCTCGATGCCCTTCTTGTTCAGGACGGCCAGCTCCCTGGTAATCTTTTCCGGTTTTCTCAGCCCCACCTGCAGCCATAACAGGGAGGGCCAGAAGATGTGGCGCGTCTCTTTATCTACCAGAACGATTCGATGCTCTTTGCCGAGGCGCTTGCGCAGCTCGCTGGCCGTCACCACGCCGCCCACGCCACCGCCGAGGATAACGATAGTTTTCCCAGCCATTGGAGACCCCTCAATCGTCAATCGGCCGCTGCCGAAAATTATGCGCGGCTGCTCATATTTCTTCCAAGGTTGTAGCTATCGGACATTATACGATATCCATCTTATATAAAGTGCTGCCTTGTGAGAGTACCGGTCATTTAGAGTCGGACGGGACGAAGGTTGAATAGGACCTTCGAGCACCGTGAAGACGGCCACCCCACGGACAGGGCCAGGCTACAGCCGGTGGACCTCCGGCAGCACCTCCTTGCCGACGAGCTCGATGTGCTCCAGGGCTTCTTTCTGCGACATGCCGGGATAGAACAGCCGAATCGCGACGTGGGTGAATCCTAACTCGCCGTACCTGGCAAGCTGCTCGACGCAGTCCTGGGGGCTCCCGTAAATAAAGGTGTCGGCCATGAGGGCCTCGAGATCGCCCGTCACCTTGGCCGTTAGCTCGGCGTCCCCGCCGTGCAACCCATGCTGGGCGTAGACCTCGTACTTCTTCTCAAAGCCCTTTCGGGCCTTCTCCAGCGCCTCGTCGCGACTTCCCGCGCAGAAGAACTCCCGCATGATGACCATGTCCTCGGGAACGGCGTGGCCGTTGTCTTGCAAGGTCTTGTGGTAGAGGTCGATCTGTCGTTGGATCATGCCCATCGGCTGAGCGGGCCCAACGAACATCACATAGCCCTCGCGGCCTACGCGACGCACCGCAGGGTCGCTCATGGCGGCCAGCCATATTGGAGGATGGGGCTTTTGAAATGGACGCGCCGTGGGCCTCGCGCCCGTCACGTGGAAGTAGCGGCCGTGATGGTCGACCCGGTCCTCGGTCCAGAGCCGAATCATGAGGTCCAGCGCCTCGGTATTGCGCCCGGCGCGTTCCGAGAGCTGCGTTCCGAAGGCCTCGTTCTCCTCGGCGCGGTACCCGAGGCCCAGGCCAAGGACCAGGCGGCCCTCTGTAATATGGTCGAGGGTGGCGATCTGCTCGGCGATGTCGACCGGGTTGAGCAGCGGCAGCAACAGCACGGACGTCACCAGCTGCATATCGCCGGGCTCGGCCGCGAGGCGCGCGAGGACGGGCAGGGGCTGGAAGTGCTGGAACGGATCGATCAGATAGTGGTGCGCCCAGCAGTACATGTCGAAGCCGGCGTCCCGCGCCGCGCGAAACTGGCCCAGATGGTCCTGCCACTGCTGTTGGAGGTCTATGCTGTCTCTTAATACGACCTGCCCGACCTGGTATCCGATCTTCATTTTTTGGCCTTTTCTGTTTCGAGAAGTATTCCCGACCGGGCTTTACCAGGGGTTCGCCACTCAACCAGCTCTCCCAACGAATTCGTGCCTGCGCTTCGCAATACAAGAAGCTAATTCATGAAGAAGCCGCCGCTCACGTTGATGGCCTGCCCGGTGATGTTCATGGAGTAGTCCGACGCCAGAAAGGCGGCGAGATTGCCTATATCCTCCGGAGTCTGCTCGCGTCCCAGCGGCGTGTTCTCCTTGACGTAGCCCTCGAAGACCTCTCTCGTGGACCTGCCTTCCGGGTTGGGTGACGTCGCCGTCCTGGACGCGACGCGCTCCCACATCGGCGTCCACAGCAGGCCGGGGCAGATGGCGTTTACGTTGATGTTGTACGGCGCGAGCTCGAAGGCCTGCGACTGCGTGAGGCTGATCACACCCGCCTTGGAGACGCTGTAGGGCGGGTTGCGGTCCGTGCCCAGCCGTCCCGCGATGGAGGCCAGGTTGATTATCTTGCCGTAGGCGCGCTCTTTCATGTGAGGGGCCACGGCCGCCGTGACCTTGACGATGCCCTTGACGTTGACCTCGAAAATGAAGTCCCAGTCTTGCTCGCTGGCTGTTTCCCTGGCTTCCCACCCCGGCGCGCCGATCGTACCGGCGTTGTTGACCAGGATATCGATTCGGCCAAACCGCTCCAGGGCCTGCCTGACGCCTGATTCGATGGAGTCGGTGTCCGTCACATCCAGCGCGACAGACATAGATTCGCGGCCCAGCGCCCCGATCTCGTTGGCTACTGCCTCGGCGTTTTCGGCGATGAGGTCGGCGACGACGACGTCGGCACCGTTTCTCGCGAGAACCAGGCCTATTCCTCGGCCAATCCCTCTCCCGCCGCCCGTCACAAGTGCTATCTTGTCCGTAACATCCATGGTAGACCTCTCGAACCGCCGAGGCCGTACCATGTGAATCCCCGAGCTATTCGGAACTCTTCTTTGCCTCGACTAGGGCCCAGTATACACGCTCGGGATTCATGGGCAAGCGTGAGAGACGGACGCCGGTGGCACGGTAGATGGCGTTGGCCAGTGCGGCCGCGGGCGGCACGATAGGCACCTGACCGACGGCCCTGATCCCCAGCGGGTGGTCCGGAGACGGCACCTCGATGATGTTGGCGTCTATGAACGGCAGGTCTGCGGCCGTCTGCAGCCGATAGTCCAGCAGGGTCGGGTTGGTCATGGCGCCGTCGTCGTCGAAAAGGTACTCCTCTGAGAGCGCCCATCCGATACCCTGGGCCGCGCCTCCCTGCATCTGTCCCTCGACCTGCACCGGATTAACGGCGGTGCCGATATCTTGAAACGTCGTATAGCGGAGGACATCCACCTTCCCCGTTTCCGGGTCTACTTCGACGTCCACGACGTGCGCCGCCGCATTGGGGGCTATCGCGGTGTCGGAAAAGGTCTCGCTGACGCTGCCGTACCCCATGACCGCGCCGCCCTCGCCTCGCACAGACCTCAGGGCCAGATCGGCCAGGCTGATTTGCATCTCTGGCGCGCCCTCGACCCAGAATCGTTTTTTAGCGTATTGAACGTTTCCAG